>JAFDAR010000229.1 GCA_019313735.1 Deltaproteobacteria bacterium
AACTGATTGAGATGGTCCACAAATACCTGCAGTCCTTGTCAGGATGGACATCTGATGCCGAAATATTGTGATCCGGTGTCACAATCCCGGTCCCGACATGTCGGGACCGGATCGAGTCATATCCCCGGAGATCCAGGCTTCAAAAAATCGAAGGTTCTATCCATTCACCAATTACAGCTTGACAAATACTTTAAATTGTGGTGAAAGGGCTGGCTTACATATATTGAGAGAGGGTTTTACCGATGAAAAAGAATTTAACCAAGCTAAGCAATACCAAAAGAAAAAGAACGCACGGTTTTCGGGCCAGAATGGCAACGCGGTGGGGTAGACAGATACTGAACAGAAGAAGGGCAAAGGGGAGAAAAAGACTTGCCGTTTAAACCCTATCGTAAAGGCATCAGGGCCATAGAACGCTCCGCGGCACTTGGGGTGTACCCCCGGATCAAATGGAAAAGCAATCCTTCGGAAAAAAGGAACGGGTACTCAAAAGGAAAAGTTATTTAAACATATATCGGGGGGGGGTCAGGGTTCACTCAAGCAACTTCACTGTTATATTGAGCCCCAATCCATCAGGGAAAAAGAGGCTTGGAGTAGCGGTCAGCAAAAAGGTAGGGAACGCGGTAAAGAGAAACAGGATTAAACGCCTTTTAAGAGAGTTTTTCAGATTAAGCAAAGACAGGCTGCCTGATTCAAAAGACATGGTGATAATAGCGAAAAGGGACGTGTCCCCGTTAAAATACCGGGATGTATGTCTGGAATTGAGCGATCTCTTTAAAAAAAAGTAGCACTCATGCGGATTTTAAAAAATATTTTAGTGTTTTTCATAAGGTTTTACCAGGTAGTTATATCCCCCTGTTTTCCTCAGAGTTGCCGTTTCTACCCCACATGCTCTGAATATGCCATAACAGCCATTAAGCGCTATGGACCTTTCAGGGGAACCTTTCTCGGATTTCTGCGCATACTCAGGTGCAATCCCTTCAATCCCGGTGGGTACGATCCAGTAAAATAGTCAATTATGGAGGTTTTTAATGGACAAAAGAACACTTCTTGCCGTTGTTTTGTCATTAGCGGTATTAATGGGATACCAGTATTTTTTTCAGAAACCCCTTCCCCGCACGCCGGGTGAGCCTGTTCAGAATACCGGAGAGACAGCAGGCAGAACAGAAAATATACCTCAGGAAATTACCGGCGATCAGGGCACACATGCGACACCTGTCATTGACCGTCGGAAATCACTGATCAAAAAAGACGAAGACAAGGGAGCCGGAAAGGATATTATCGTAGAGGGCCCCATGTATACAGCCATCTTCAGCTCCAGAGGCGCAGGCTTAAAGTCTTTCAAATTGAAGGATTACCGTAAGGATATGGACAAAGATTCTGCTCTGGTAGAACTGGTCAACGTGGGAGGAAGCGCAGACTATCCCCTTACCACAACCTTTCCGGAATCCAGTATAGATATCCCAGTGGATGTAATATACGAATCAAATCTGGACTCCGTGGATTTTACTGATGCCGTGAATGGGAAATCTCTGATCTTTTCCTGGTCATATCCGGGCGAGATCAGGGTGGATAAGATCTACACCTTTTATCCGGACAAATACTCCTTCGATCTTGAGGCCAGGCTTACCAACCTGTCGGACAACACTATCAAGGAAAAGGCCCTCATTGACTGGAACCGGTATGTTGACCCCTCGGAAAAGACGGACAGATACAGCCACGAGGGACCTATCTCTTATGTAAAGAATAAAGTCGTCTCTGAAAAGGTAAAGAAGCTTGGGGCAAGAGAGCTCAGCGGGCCGGACGTATCATGGGGAGGTTTCGAAACAAAATATTTCATAGCAGCCATGATACCGGAACAGCCATCTCTAACCAGCTTCATGGTTTCCAAAGATTCGAGAGATATGGTTTTCGCGGCTCTCCAGGGACCTAAAAATATTATACCTCCCGGTCAATCGGGATCATTCAGGTATGTTTTATATGTCGGTCCGAAGGAGTATAGCAGGCTTCAAGCACAAAATGTCGGTCTTGAAAACTCCGTTAACTTTGGCTCATGGGTAAAGTGGCTTTCCATACCACTCCTCAAGGCACTCAGGTGGATCGACAAATATGTACATAACTACGGCGTTGCGATTATCATCCTTACCATCCTGGTAAAGGTTATCTTCTGGCCACTGGGGAATATGAGCTACAAATCCATGAGGGGAATGCAAAAGCTCCAGCCTCAAATGAAAAAACTCCAGGAAAAACACAAAGACGACAAGGCCAAACTCCAGCAGGAAACCATGGCTCTCTATAAGGCAAACAAAGTAAATCCAATGAGCGGGTGTCTTCCCATGTTGATCCAGCTCCCCGTCTTTTTCGGACTTTACAGGGCATTGCTCTACTCCATAGAGCTGCGGCACGCGCCATTCATTTTCTGGATACACATGTTTCTGCAGCAGAAAATGAGTCCGGCGCCGGGAGGGAATGAAATGCAGGCAAAAATGATGATGTGGATGCCTGTCGTATTTACATTTCTCTTCCTCAATTTCCCATCGGGACTGGTGATTTACTGGCTGTTCAACAACATCCTAAGCATTGGTCAACAGTATTACATAAATAAGAAAAACCCTTGATATATGAGGTAACTGAAAACATGAAAGATGTGTTAGAGATAAAAGAGGAAACAATAGATGAAGCCATACAGAGGGCTTGCAATGAATTTAACCTGCCAAGAGAAAAACTGAATATCGAGATACTTTCCGAAGGGTCATCAGGCTTTCTGGGTTTACTGGGGGCAAGAAAGGCACGTATCAAGGCCCGTGTCCTGTCAATTGATATCGGTATGGACAATTCACCAGGGGAAAAGCCAAAGAAAAATATGGAGGGCATTTATTGAGGGTTTGCTCTCATGCATAGGACTCGATTTTCCCGTGGAAGCAGAAGAAAACGGGGACCATATTATCCTTAACATTGAGGGAGACGGGGACGGCCTGCTGATAGGGAGAGGGGGGCAAACCCTGGACGCCATACAGTACCTAACAGGCAAAGTGCTGAACAAGAACGGAAATGGCGGGAAAAGGATTATTGTAGACACGGAAAATTACAGAAAGAAAAGGGAAGAAAATCTTACAGCCCTGGCTGAAAAACTGGGAGAAAAGGCCAAAAGAATAAGAAGGCCCGTCACTGTAAATCCTATGAACGCGCACGACCGCAGAATAATACACATGGCATTGCAAAATGACAGCGACTTGATTACAAGGAGCCGCGGAGAAGGCGCTTTTAGAAAAATCATCATCGTGCCGAACGAAGGCGATAAAACAAAGTCCTGACCAGGGTACCGAAAGTTACGCAATGCTGGTAAAAGACGACACAATAGCGGCCATAGCCACGCCACATGGTGTGGGGGGAATCGGCATTGTGAGGGTAAGTGGACCTGACGCGGAGGAGATCTGCCGAATCCTGTTCAAACCGGCGGCAGGCACGGATTCTTTAAAAACCCATCACCTGTACCATGGCGACATCATATCACCTGAAACAGGCAGCATTATTGACGAGGTGTTGCTTGCCCTGATGAGAAAGCCCCACTCCTACACGGGGGAGGATACACTGGAGATAAACTGCCACGGCGGACATCTTATCCTCCAGACAGTTTTGGATGAGGTGATAAAGGCCGGGGCCCGTCCGGCGGAACCGGGCGAATTTACCAAACGGGCCTACCTCAACGGCCGCCTGGATCTGTCACAGGCAGAAGCGGTTATGGACCTGATCACCGCGCAATCCATACGTTCCAGTCTGATTGAGATACTCACTGTCCTTGAATCTTCGATAGATTTCACCGAAGAAGATATATCCTCCAAACCACATCGCAACATATCCAAAGATGTAGAGGATGTGATTATTTCCATAAATGACATCCTTTCAACCTATAAAGAGGGCAGGCTTTTCAGGGACGGCCTTAATGTCGTAATCACAGGCAAACCCAATGTAGGAAAATCAAGCCTCCTGAACAGACTTCTCGGCGAAAGACGCGCCATCGTTACCTCCATTCCGGGCACCACAAGGGATTTTATTGAAGAAACAATCAACATCGGAGGGATCCCCGTAAAGCTGACCGATACAGCAGGGGTCAGAAAATCCGCGGAGACCATAGAAAAAGAGGGGATAGAATTTGTATGGGAAAAGGCCCTTGCGGCGGATATGGTTATTATTCTCATCGACGGCAATACCCGCTTCACCGATGAAGATTTCGAGGTCATAAACAGAAACAGGAATAAAAGAATAGTGCTGGCCATCAACAAATCAGATCTTCCACACAAGATAACAAATGCTGAAATAAATGATATAATACCTGATGTGGAGCCGCTGTGGATATCCGCTAAATATGGGGATGGTATTCGGGGAACATATGGCATCGGATATTATACTGACCAACCTTCGCCACAAGAACGCCCTTGAAAAGACCGCAAAACTTCTTGCAGCGGCAAAAGACAATATCTCCCACGAAACCTCCCCGGAACTGGCCGCCTTTGACATCAGAGACGCCCTCGATCACCTGGGTGATATTGCCGGAGAGACGACAAACGAAGATGTCCTGAACAGAATATTCTCAAATTTCTGTATCGGAAAATAGCAGGGGCGCTGCGCGCCATGCCCCTCCAATGGGTGCAAAAACATGAAAGAATATGTGCACGAAGAACTGAACAAGGAAAGGGAAAAGAGGTCCTGTATCTGGCAGGAATAGGCGTTGTGGACAATTCCTGCTGCGGTGTGGCTGGCTGCTGTTTCGTCAGAATTCCGGGCTATATCGTCTCCTGGAAAGACAAAAAGGATGATTCGGGACGTTACATAAGCAGGGTTGAACCGATAACAGAAGAAGACGACAAGCAAGAAATAAAAATCTTGATTGACAGTAAATATCCTCACCCGCAGAT
>JAFDAR010000230.1 GCA_019313735.1 Deltaproteobacteria bacterium
GCCCGATGGACAATGTTCACCACGTCTTCTATATCCTTATACGCGTCGGGCATCTCCTCCCGAATTGTCTTTTTGCCCGCAGCCATAACCACAATACCCCTGTCGGCCATCTCTTTTGCTATTGATCTGCTCCCGCTCTCCTTCATCGCCCTGCCGCGACTCATCACACGCCCGGCACCGTGACAGGTGCTGCCGAATGTCTCCTCAAAGGCCTTCTCTGCTCCCGCAAGCACATAAGATCCTGTCCCCATGTCCCCCGGTATCAGTACCGGCTGGCCCACCTCGCGATACACTTCCGGCAGGGCTGGGTGCTGTGGAGGCAGCGCCCTCGTGGCCCCCTTGCGGTGCACGCACACCTTTCTTTTCCTGCCATCTACAGGAACTTCCTCTATCTTTGCAATATTATGACATACATCATAGACCAGTCGCATTCCTATTTCGCGTGGAGACATCTGCAGAGTCTTTTCGAAGCTCTGCCTGGTCCAGTGCATAAGTATCTGCCTGTTCGCCCAGGCATAATTAGCGGCGCATGCCATGGCAGCCATATATTCTTTCCCCTCATCAGAGACAATATACGCGCAGGCCAACTGCCGGTCAGGCAGCGGAAAATTCAGCCTGTTGCTGCGCTTCACCATCCGCGAGAGATAGTCATCGCACACCTGATATCCAAAACCGCGTGACCCGGTGTGAATGGCGACGGCAACCTGGCCCTCGGCCATCAGTCCGAATGTGGAGGCAATTTTTCTGTCAAAGATCTTATCCACAACCTCTATCTCCAAAAAATGGTTCCCGGACCCAAGCGTTCCCAGTTGTCTCCTGCCCCTTTCAATGGCCCGCTCGCTGACACAGGAGGGGTCGGCCCCATTCATCCTGCCGCCATCCTCGATCGTCACCAGATCTCCATCGGAGCCGTAACCATGCTTCACCGCCCACCCGGCGCCTTCCCTCAACACCTTTTTTTCTTCATCAACAGAAAGTTTAATGGGGCCTTCAGATCCCACACCGGCAGGTATGTCCCTGAAAAGGTTGACGACAAGATCCCTCACCCTGTCTTTGATTTCGTTGAACTGGAGATCAGTCACCATCAGACGAACGCCGCAGTTTATGTCATAGCCTACCCCTCCCGGAGAAACAATCCCCTCCTCCATATCGAAGGCGGCAACACCACCTATTGGAAAACCATACCCCCAGTGTATATCAGGCATGGCCAGGGAATGTCTGATGATGCCCGGAAGGTGTGCCACATTAGCAACCTGCCTGAGGCTTTCATCTTTTTCTACACTTTTCATCATTCGCTCATCGGCATAGATAATCCCAGGAACACGCATGCCCCCTGTAGGAGGTATGATCCAGCGAAATTCGTCAAGTTTCTCAACTCTAATATCAGACATCACAAATAACCTTCCCAATCCATGCCCCCTGGGTTTTCCTTATCTCCACACGATGATAGGTAACCGCCTTTATCTCGATATTCATATGGTGTCTTTCCTCCGAAAACGGTTCCCCTCTTACGATCCCTTTTATATGAAAGTTGTCCATCTCAGAAATCACACATTCCGTCAATACCAAGTCCTCACCATTGTACATATACAATATCTCTCTGAGGAAATTTACCAGAAGTTCCTCCAGATCGCCGCCTTCAGCAAAAACTTCCCATTCTCCCCTTACATGTACAAGGGTTACGTCTGTCATTATATCAAAAAGGGCGAAGGCTGCATTGCGAAAAAGATCCTCCTCATCTATCCCATATATTTCCACTCCCAGGTCGGCCGTATGATCAAATATCTTGTAAGGCGGGAGCACCGCCCGATCTCTATCTTTATTCATACCGTCTATACCTGCTTTCCCCCAAGTAATCGGGGACAGGTTTAAACCTGTCCCCACTGGTACAAACAGTTAGACTTTTTAACGCCGGTCACTACCAGCATCTTTTTCCCAAAATGCTTGGATTCGCTCCGAAAAGACTTTTTACGAGAGCGTCAAAATTTGAGACTGACGTAAAAATTGGGCAAAAGAGGACGTTTATGCAAAGGTCTCAACAAATCGAGCGTACGTTTATCACTTTGTAACTGTTTACAGAAAATATATTAACCTCTCGTGAAGTATGATCGCTCTCTCTGCGTCAAAATTCAAACGCCTCCGATTCCTCACCCGATAATTCTTCGCCCATATCGGGCTCTTCACGTTCCACCCTTGCCAACCCTACAAGCGTCTCTTCATCGCCTAGATCTATCAGCTTAACTCCCTGAGTACTGCGGTGCAGGAGGGAAACCTCATTAACGCCCAGTCGTATAATGTTCCCGGTGTTACTGATCAGCATAATGTCTTCATCGCCGGTCACCTGTTTTATGCGTGTCACGAGACCCACCCTTGGTGTGGTCTTGAGATTAATAATGCCCTTCCCACCCCGCGACACTTCCATGCCAACCACTTCATCGTCGGGGGCCATTCTAATGCCGGTTACGCCACGGGCGGTTCTTCCTATGGCACGAACATTTTTCTCGTTGAATCGGATCGCGTTGCCTTTCCTGGCACCAAGGAAAATATCCTGATCTCCATTGGTCAGTTTGACATCGATCAGTTCATCCCCCTCGTCGAGGGTAAGCGCGATTATACCACCGGTCCTGGGGTTGGAATAGGCAATAAGGTCTGTCTTTTTGATAATTCCCCGCCTGGTCGCCATTATAACAAATTTACCCTCGACAAACTCCTTTACAGGAAGAACCGCCGTAATCTTTTCATCCTTTGATATTCCTATGAGATTAACTATCGCCTTGCCCTTTGCGGCTCTTCCGGCCTGAGGAATCTGGTATATCTTCAGCCAGTATACACGCCCCAGATTAGTGAAAAACAGAATATGGCTGTGTGTCGAGGCTATAAACATCCTCTCAAGAAAATCGTCTTCTTTTGTGCCCATACCGACTTTCCCACGACCACCACGATGCTGACTTCTGTACAGACTCACCGGATTTCTCTTTATATAATTCTGGTGTGATATGGTAACAACCATATCCTCTTCCACAATCATATCTTCAATCCCTATATCCGTACTGCTCAAGACTATCTCGGTCCTCCTGGCATCTCCATATCGCTTCTGTATATCCTCCAGCTCCGTTATAATGATATCAAGTACCTTCTGAGAATCCGCAAGTATGCCCTCCAGTTTCTTAACAAGGGCTGATATCTCGATATGTTCCTCCCGTACCTTGTTCCTTTCCAGACCGGTCAGTCTCTGCAGCCTCATTTCCAGGATTGCTTTAGTCTGCTCTTCACTCAGGCCGAATCGCGCCATTAACTCTTCGGATGCCTCTTTCGCGTTTTGCGACGCCTTAATAATGGTGATAACTTCGTCTATGTTGTCAAGAGCAACGATGAACCCTTCCAGGATATGCAGCCTCTCCCTGGCTTTGGACAGTTCAAACATTGTTCTTCTGGTAACAATTTCTTTCCTAAAATCAACAAACTTAACCAGTATTTCTTTGAGGTTCATCAATCTGGGCTGTCCCCTGTCAATGGCCAGCATGATTATACCGAACGTTGATTCCATCTGGGTGTGTTTATAGAGTTGATTGAGAATAACCCCGGATATTTCGTCTCTTTTCAGATCTATTACTATCCTCATTCCTTCACGGTCCGATTCGTCTCTCAGGTCGGCTATACCGTTGATCTTCTTTTCCTTTACCAGGTCCGATACCTTTTCTATCAGATGTGCCTTGTTCACCTGGTAGGGAAGCTCAGTAACGACGATGCTCTCCCTGTCGTTTCTCGCGTTTCGTTCAATGATAGCACGCGCTCTGAGTCTGATGATTCCGCGCCCAGTGCTGTAAGCGGAGACTACGCCGTCTCTGCCATTGATAAATCCGGCTGTGGGAAAGTCGGGACCCTTGATGAATGCCATAAGATCGCCAACTGATAGCTCCGGATTATGAATAAGTTCGATTATCCCATCAACAAGTTCGGTAAGGTTATGGGGGGGAACATTGGTTGTCAAACCAACCGCTATTCCCGACGACCCGTTTAGAAGTAGGGTGGGGATCCTGGCGGGAAGAACTACCGGTTCCTCAAGAGACCCGTCGTAGTTTGGAATAAAATCGACAGTATCCTTATCGAGATCCATGAGAAGTTCCTCTGCCATCTTCTCCATCCTGACCTCTGTATAACGCATGGCAGCCGGCGGATCCCCGTCAACAGACCCGAAATTTCCCTGACCGTCAATGAGCGGATATCTCATGGAGAAATCCTGCGCCATCCTGACAATGGTATCGTACGCGGCTGTGTCCCCATGGGGATGATACTTGCCTATAATATCACCCACTATCCTCGCGGATTTTTTATAGGGCCTGTTCCACCGGTTTCCAAGCTCAGACATGGCGAACAGCGCTCTTCTGTGGACCGGTTTCAATCCATCCCTGATATCGGGAATTGCGCGCCCCACAATTACACTCATCGCGTATTCCATGTAGGACTTCTTCATCTCAGATTCTATCGTTACCGGTATGTTCTTC
>JAFDAR010000231.1 GCA_019313735.1 Deltaproteobacteria bacterium
AGCCGCTGGAGATTTACATCTTCGCCACACCCGCCGGATGTCGAGTGCGAATAGGCCGGGCCGATGAAGTGGAAATAGAGAGCAGCACCATCGAGGCGGATCTGGCCACGATGATCGAAAAGATAGAAGCCTGTCTGCTCGCCCAGAAGAGGTTCACCGGCGACCCGATCGAGATCATCTGCAGCGGCGATGTCAAATGGGACCACCTGACAAAGATATACAACATCTTCTTCGGCGCCGGCCTTACCGACATCACGTTTCGGATGACAGAAAACTAAAGGAGACCTAAAAAATGTACCGGACACCTTTAATTCAACCTAAAAAATGTACCGGACACCTTTAATTCAGCTCCAATAGAGATTAAATATAAGACCCCTTGTTACCACACGGGGCTGAATTGTTTGTAGGTTGCAGGTTGTCGGGGGGGGGGTACGTAAGGCATGACAAGTCGATGCGGGCAGTCAAATTGCCGGGCAGGGGCTGCTCGGCCTGCAGTTTGGTATATACAATGATCTGTGTTTCTGGTATTATGGCATGAGATGTCAAAACCATACTATTACTTATTTCGGAGGTTATAGCAATGCGTAAGAAGATTGGGCAAATCGTGTTGGTTGTTATTGTTATGGGTTTTTGTGCTGTTAAGGGATGGGCGGTGGATAATCAACTTACTCCGGCGGAGAAGAAGGCTGGTTTCGTGAGTATTTTCAACGGCCGAGACCTTACGGGTTGGGATGGGGATCCGCGGCTGTGGTCGGTTAAGGAGGGTGTTATCCGGGGTCAAACTACGCTAACCAAGCCTGCCCTTGTCAATACCTTCTGCAGTTGGAAGGGTGGTGAGCTTAAGAATTTTATACTCAAGATAAAATTCCGTATTCAGAACGGCAATTCGGGTATCCAGTATCGTAGTCAGGACAAGGGTGATTGGCGAGTTCACGGTTATCAGGCTGAGGTGGAAAACAAACAGGGCGGGTTTTTGTATCATGAGGGCGGTCGCGGCTGGATGGTCAATGTCGGTGATATTATGGTTGTCAAGCGTGACAAAAAAGACAAAGTTGAAAAAAAGGTTGTGGGGAAGATTGCCGATGTGAAAGAACTTATCAAGGCTGGCTATTACAAAGACAAGGACTGGAATGAATATGTGATAACCTGCCGGGGCAATCATATCGTTCATATGCTGAATGGTTTTCAGACGATAGAGATGATAGACGACGATCCGAAGGGCAGGGCGATGAAGGGGATTCTGGCTTTGCAGATTCATGTTGGTCTGCCTATGCTGGTGGAATTCAAGGATATACGTGTCAGACATCTGCCGGATCATTTTGGCATGGCGAAGCGGCTGTTTAACGGCGAAGATCTGGGCGACTGGACCCTGTCCGATGAGAAGCTTAAAGAGACCTGGAGTGTTAAAGACGGCATGATGGTCAATAAGGGCAGGCCCATCGGTTATATTCGTACCAAGGCAGACTATACCAATTATATACTTCGTTTGCAGTTTCGGCATCAGGGTAAGGGTAACGGTGGCGTTCTGTTGCGGATGGTTGGGCCGGATAAGGTTTGGCCCAGGTCTATCGAGGCACAGGGGCAATTTGGTTCGGCAGGGGATATATGGAACATAGACGAATTTCCGATGAAAGCTGATCAGTCGCGAACCAGCGGCCGACACACGGTTAAAATGCATAAAACCAACGAGAAGCCGGGGCAGTGGAACCAGTACGAAATTACAATGGACAAAGGTTATCTCGAACTGAAGGTCAATGAACTGGTGCAGAACACCGCCACCGATTGCTGGGAAACTCCCGGCAAAATATGTCTTCAGTCAGAAGGTTCGCCAATGGAATTTCGAAATCTGGTTCTTATCCCGATAATTAAAGCTAAATATCATGTCGCAATCATTCAGGCAGCTGGATATCTACCGGACACAAAGCCTCCCGAAGGCACTAATGCGATCACGCATGCCACAACAAAAGTGGTCAATACGTATATAATAACTTCTGCGTTTGTAGATCAATTGGCAGCCAAAGGTATAGAAGTACAAGTGATAGACTACTCCGCTTGTGATGATTTGAAATGTCTTTATCCCACGGAGAATAATGGGAAGAAGCAGGTTGTGGATGTTGTCGTTTTTGCTGGGCCGGCAGAAAACAGCAAGCAACAAAAGAAGATATTGGAACTCTTCCCACAACTTGAAGAAGTGGTGAAGAGGTCTCCGCATATCATATGCACGTCAATAGTCCCTGCATGGTATCCTGGAACAAAAGGGCAGGAAGCATGTACCTACTCTGATAATTGTTTTAAGAAAGCAGGCGCGAAGACGGTTAGGGGAATTTCTTTGCTTACACCAAGAGAAGACAATCCTGGCGTCAGTAAAGAAAACATGGAAAAGGTTCTGAATAAGTTTGCTGATGACTTGATCTCTGCAATGCAGTAATCCCGTGGCATTGGTAAGAAAACATTGTCAATCGCGAAAAATGAATCGGGCGTTCGGAGTTCGGTTTCTGACCTACATCTTTCAGCAATGATGTTCAGGGGAATTCAGGGGAATTAAAGGTGTCCGGTACCAATGGCACTGTCATGTGTAAGTCATTGTCGCAACATAGATTAAAGCCTACATGGTTTTTGACGCTATCAGGCTGAGTGACACCAGTCGGC
>JAFDAR010000232.1 GCA_019313735.1 Deltaproteobacteria bacterium
TTCCTGGAAAATACTTTCCATAAAAAAATCAACGACATCTACGCTTGCAACGAAGCAGGCGACATCGCCTGGCAGTGTCAAAAGGGAACTTATCATATCAACGCCGAAAATTGCATCGTCGAAATCTTAAAGGAAAACAAAGTCGCAAAACAAAACCAGCTCGGAGAAGTCACCATAACAAACCTCAACCGGCTCTCAATGCCCATCATCCGATACAAAAATGCAGACCTTGCAATACTATCAAACAAAACCTGTCCCTGCGGCTGCAAGTTACCGGCAATCGAAAAAATCGCTGGAAGAACCGGGCAGGACATAATCCTGCGCAACGGGAAAACCATCCCCTGGAATCAACTAAAAAGCTTAATGAACCACCCTCTCATCCGGCAATTCCAGCTCATCCAGAACCGCGACAGTTCCCTGACCATAAAATACATTCCGGAAACAAAAGCCGACAATACCAGACTCGAAAATCTACTCCTCTACCGTTTCGAAAAATTACTGCATGCTTCAATAAACATACACACTAAAAAGGTAAAAAAAATCCCCCCGACACCAAGCGGAAAAACAAAACTTGTTATCTCCAAATTCAATCAATCTAATCCATCTTCCGAATGACAAAACCAACCTATCTACCAATGCCTGTAAACATCAACCCCTAAAAATCCCTCTCCGACCCTCAAAAATCCCTCAATCCTCGCACACTTCTTAAAACCTAACGACACCAGAACCTCCTTTTTTATACTGTCACTACACGGACAATAGCAAACAATACTACTTATTGACAATCCTCCCGACTGCCCGATAGTCCTGCGGGCAAGCTCCTGCCCTGTATCGAGAAAATTATCGTGAACAAAAAAGTCAAATACGCCTAAGTGACTCTGTGCTCGTGACTTTCCCCTCCTTATATGCGCAATTCCAACAACAACTCGCCTTTCTTCTGCCAAAAGCAAATTCCCAAAACCACCATCCCTTTTGAAACTCTCCATCATCTTCGGAAATACTCCAAGAAACCTCTCCGGCTCAAAATACCGCGACGAAAAAATCCCTCCTTGAAAATCAAAGCTGTACATCACGCTCGGCTCCGTCATCAATACTGACACCGACGCAAAATCTCCCCAACCCATCCGACGAATCTTTAGCTTATCAGTCCGCCTGAAATTCTCCACAAATTCCGCCTCTGAACACAAAAGCTTCCGCATCACTATTCCTCTATATTTCTCAAATCCTATGCTTTTATAAAATTTTACCGCCCCTTCATTCCCCGATACCCCCAAATAAACCGCCCGACAACCCGCACAATAAAGATGTTCCAAAAGCCGCTCAACAAGCTCCTCCCCAATTCCACTCCTGCGATAATCAGCTTCCACACACACAGGACCCAACACCCCGAACACAGGACTAAAACGCGAATACAACCCACCAGACGCACCAACAATCATCCCTCCACTTTTAGCAGCATAAAAAACACTCTTCAGCGACTCTCCATACCACCCACGCAAGGCCGAACGAAAACTGTAATTGCCATACTCGAAATGACGAACAAGGAACGACTCAATCTCCCACGCAAGCTCCGACAAAACAGGCGAGCACGCTATAAAATACTTCACACCCTCTTTTCTCAAAGCAGATGCACACAACCTTTATCCCTCTACCCCCTCTCCGGAATACTTTTCCCACGTCTAAAAAGAAGCATTAATATATAAGCTGATAAACCTGCCGCCAAAATAACCAGGGCACGAATCAATGTCCAATAGTCAATAAGCTCACTGCTTGATGAACCAAAACAGCCACAGCTTATATTCAAATTCATATACAATGCCCAACCAATCACAAAACTAAACATCGCTCCCATTCCTGAACTTGCCAATAACGCTCCCGAAACAAATATCCCGCCAACCAAACATATCCCTGCAAAAAGCTCAACCCACGGAAATACCATCGTTACAAACATCCCCAGCTTCGCTCCCACCAACTCATAACCATAAACACTGGACAAAAAATCGTATGGCTGAAGGAGCTTTGGGATACTGCTGTAGATAAAGATACAGCCAAGACAAATCCGTACAACATACAAAAATATTTTATAAACCCGCTGTTTGTTATTCCCGCCCAGCTTCACAAGCCCGACTTTCCCAAAAACTCTTGAACGCCTTACATGCATTCCATTTCCCTTAAAATCTAATCACAACAATTATTCTAATATCAAAACCAGTTTTCTACCCGTATAGCGAAAAAAACGCACCAGATGTTGATGCCTATACAGAAAGTCTTATAAAAAGATTATTTATATTAAGGCGGGAAAATGGTCAAAATGAGCGAACATACGCGCAAGTGTTAAAATAGGTAAGGGAAAAAGTTGTAAAAAGTCGTAAAAAATCTCCAAAAATCGTAAAAAATCACAAAAAGTGGT
>JAFDAR010000233.1 GCA_019313735.1 Deltaproteobacteria bacterium
ATCAAAGCGGCCTCCCGGCGTGTATTTGCGTTCAAGCCTGCGAGCCACTATACTCATACTGTAGCAGCAGACAAAATAGAGAACGGCGATAGTTGTATAGATTTCAAATGGATAAATCATGAGCCGGTTATTGATTGTCTGCGCCACCGTAGTCAGCTCAAACACCCCTATTATATATGCAAGCGACGTATCCTTGAAGAGGGCTATGAACTGTCCCACAATGGCGGGTATCATCATCTTGAGCGCCTGTGGGAGGATCACAAAACGCATCGCCTTGAAATAGTTCAATCCAGACGCCGTTGCCGCCTCCAGCTGTCCGGGGGGAATCGCTTTTACACCGGCCCGCACAATCTCAGCCAGATACGCACCCGAAAATATTATGAACGCTATTGAGGCGCTCCAGAAGACATCCATCTGTATCCCCGTGAGAACTGGGGAGAAAAAATAGACCCAGAATATAACCATGATAAGCGGATTGCCGCGTACAAGCTCAATATAGAGGACACTCGGGGTACTTATCAGAGGGCTTTTGCTCAAACGCCCCAGACCTGCCACCAGACCGATGGCGAAGCTGGTAGTAAGCGCGATAAAGGCCAGAACTATGCTGAGGGAAAGCCCTCCAAGACCGTAAAAGATTTCACCGCCCAATCCGTGCGGGAAGGTCCATATCAGGAGCGAGCGAAAGTTGCCAAATATGACGTCCCAGTTAAAA
Source organism: Deltaproteobacteria bacterium (assembly GCA_019313735.1). Lineage (GTDB taxonomy): Bacteria > Desulfobacterota > Syntrophia > Syntrophales > UBA2210 > UBA2210. The sequence goes on from JAFDAR010000233.1 coordinate 713, forward strand.
CCGGAGATTCCGTATCCCAAAGCAATAAGCAGAGCAAGCAACAGCAGGAGAAACACCGCTTTACCTGCCATGGAAAGGGCACTGAACAAGCGTCCCAGCCACTGAGCCCCGGTGGACATATAGGTAGTTTCCGTTTCCAGGGATTCATCCTTCTCCGGTATCAGACATCTCCAAAGCCATCGCAGACCCCCGGCTACAAACAATACAAGGAGCAGAAATGGCCTTACCATAAGACCAAGCGCCTTATCCAGAAAACTCAAATTCTTTTCCTGTCCTACCTCCAGATGGTGGTTCACACTGTTCATCAGCATACTGATAATCAGAGAGAGGCTGAGGTAGATAACCGTAGCCGCGGTGGTAGCCTCAAACCCCCGGAATGTGAAAGACTCGATCTGCTGCGCCTGCCAGCAGAGGTCAGCCACCCCTATGGTCATGGCAAGCGAAGAATTCTTCATGTTATTCAGAAGCTCACTCCCAAGGGGGGGCATGATGATGCGAAACGCCTGGGGCAGGATTACAAAGCGCAGCGCCTGAATCCTGCTGAGTCCGGATGAAGCCGCGGCCTCCAGATGACCACGCGGAATGGCCTGTATACCCGCGCGTACTATTTCGGCTATGAAGGCGGTGGTATAGATACTCAGACCACCGGTAGCGGCTATCAGCTCATAGTTGTGGTCATATAAAAACTCGCGGACTGTGTCCGGTAATCCAAGTGGAAAGGCGAAATACCAGAAAAAAAGCTGTACCAGGAGCGGTGTATTACGAAAAAATTCCACATATGCCGTGGCAAACCAGTAGAGGGGTTTGAAGCTGGAAAGACGCGCTATCCCGAAAAGTGTACCTAACAGAAGAGAAATAACAGTACTTATCAGAGAGATTTCTATGGTAATCAGGAGACCGCGCAGCAACCAGACACCAAAGACCTCCTGATATGTGGGATTCATCTCCCAGAGAACGGCCCAGTGAAAATCATACCCGAAGTCGATATGTGTAAAAAAGAGATATATGACAAGGGCTATCCCGGCCACTATCGCAAATTGTTGAACCTGGCGTTTCCAGGGGTCCATTATTCTCACGTTCGCTTTCTAAGGGGGTAAGATACGCACAAAAACTGCGGCCCGGGCAGTTCCCAAGCCGCAGTCCTCGTCATTAAAGCTCCCCGCAACGAGTTGCGAGGAATCTCCGATTGTCAGGGAAAATGTTTATTTTCTATTCACTCGCTAACCCCGCCGCAAGCAGCGGGGAATGCGCTCGCTGTTCAATTCAAAACAAACTTTTATCTTTAGGGCCACATCTCGATCTTTTCAGTCATTGGGAAGTAATAGGGTGTATCAGCGCCATACCACTTATTATATATCTTCATGTAGGTGCCGTCCTTCCACATATCCTGAATCGCGAAATTGACAACGTCACGCCAGTCACTGTCATTCTCGGGAAGTCCTATACCATAGGGCTCATCGCTGAAAAAGTCGCCGACAAGTTCATACTTGCCAGGTTCCTTCGCGGCGTAACCGATGAGTATCGTACTGTCGGTCGCCCAGCCCGCAACCTTGCCCTGCTGCAGTGCCAGGAAACATGAGGGCTCATCCTGGAAACTGATGACTTTAGGTTTCTTGTCACCCAGAGATTTCAGGAGATTGACGGCATTTTTCTCGCTGGTTGTGCCCTGCATAGAGGCCAGCTTCTTGACCATCGAAGAAATAGGTGATGGAGAAATCGATCGTTTTATCCCGCTCTCGTTTGTGTGTCATATTGGCGGTACTCATATCGATACGCCCCGACGTCAGAAACGAGATACGCGTCTTGTTGTTAAGTTTGATTTTCTCCATTTTGAGTTCTTTGCCCATGGACTGGCCGACACGATTTACGACCTCCGAAGCGATATCGACATCGAACCCGACCCACTCATTCTTGTCGTTAAAATACGCCGCGGGAATGCTGTTGTACATCAGACCTGCCTGGACAACGCCCGTGTCCTTGACCTTGTCATAGGTGGGACCCGCAAAGCAGATACATGGTACAAGCATAAATACCACAGCCAGCACTAATACAGACTTCCATACTCTCTTCATCGAATAACCTCCTTTGTTAAAGTAGTTAACAAAATAACCCCCGATACTGAGACTTACCACTTACAGGGGATACACCCACCAGTTAATGCTTTAAAATCTTACTCAAAAAGAGTTTTGTACGTTCACTCTTGGGA
>JAFDAR010000234.1 GCA_019313735.1 Deltaproteobacteria bacterium
CCAGTATGGTCTCCGGATCCATATCGCGGCAGGATGACATATATTCGAGCCACTCCTTCAACACCGCAAAGGATCGAGGGTTGTACAGGCTGTACTCACTCCCCTTCCCTTCGGTAAATCTGATAACCCGCTTGCCCGTACCGAATGGAACGCGGTGAGAGGGCCTCGAGGAGGGGTGAACCGTGGTGGTATTTATCCTTCCCACCCCGCCAATCTTCGCGAGTTTGTCAAGAAAGTAAAAGTCCTCACCTGCCCTCCTTTTATTCATGCCCCTTACCGTTGCGTATCCCTCCGCAGTGCATACCATGGTGGAACCTATGGAATGAAAGGCATAGGGTGATCCGGCCCGGCGCAGACCGAGAACATAATAGCGGAGGAATATCTCGTAACAGCAGATCGCGGCCTGTTCATCGGCAGAGTCCGCGTCCTGGTGCGCAAAAGCAATTACAGATGCCGTAGCCTTTTCCTTTTCAAATGAGGCCCGCGCGGCAGAGAGGTAATTGTACTCCACCAGCGTGTCAGCATCCAGGGAAAAGAGGAGTTTTGGGCAATCCTTTTCGTAGTCGAATGCACCCAGAGCTAAGTCCAGGCCGATCTTTCTCGCAAACCCCACACCCGCGGTCTTGCCCGGCATTTGCAGTCCGGGCGAAGAGGCATCGACATACGCTACCCGCAGACCGCTCTGTCTGATGCCGTCGAAGAGCTCGGATTGCTGAAAGTTCGGCAAGTCGCCCTCGTCATCATTGATGAGGCGTCTCAGGATTTTGAGTGTGTACTGATTGTCGGCAAACTCATCCGCCGGCACACTGTCCGCGTCCCCGTTGTTTATTACGCAAAGGGCCAGCGTGCGTGAAAGCTCGGTCCGCGGGTTCTTTGAAAGACTGGCAAGAGTCTTGAAGATATGGCCTGATTCGGCAAGGGCGGGAATCACTACAACATTATCAATTCCTCTGTGTGACCCGGAGATAATGCGCCACCTGTTGCCGACAGAGTAATTCGCCAGATATTTCTCAATGTTTTCCGAGATAGTCATCCAACGTGTTCCTTAACCAGCCGTTTAATCGAAGCATAATCGGCATTATCCATCCAGTGAATGACAATTCCCCGCCTCTCCATACGCCTGAACCATGTCATCTGCCTCTTGGAGAATTGGTGTATTCGGGTGTTCAACTGTCTGAACATCTCCTCAAAATCCATTTTTCCCTGAAGATAGCGGCTGACGTAACGGTACTCCAGTCCGAAAGAGTCCAGCCTCTCCCAGCTCACTCCCTGATCATGGAGGTTTTTGACCTCTTCGATCATTCCCATATCGATACGTTTTTTCAGACGCTCTGTAATCCTGTCGCGAAGGACACTTCTCTCCCAGCGGATACCGATGATAAAGGGATTGATTAGGGGATGCTCTATTTTTTCAGCAAATTCACGCATTTTTGAGTGCTCAGCGATCTCAATGGCACGAATGAGGCGACCCCTGTCCTGCGTATCCGTCGTATTGTGCAGGGCTGGGTTGCTTTTAAAGAGACGGTCCCTCATTGCATCCATATCCATTTTTTGGAGTTCCCCGCGCAGAGAAGAATTTTCCGGAACCTCGAGCATGCGGTAATCCTTAACCACCGCTTCTATATAGAGTCCTGTTCCGCCTGCCATAATCGGGGTAATCCCACGTTCTGAAATCTCCGAAAAACAGCGGTAAAACATCTTCTGATACTCAAATAGATTGAACTCGTGGTCTGTATCAACAATATCTATCAGGTGGCAGGGAACCGCAACGCCATCCACCATAAATTCCGAGATATCCTTGCCCGTTCCCAGGTCCATTCCCCTGTACACCTGACGCGAATCGGCGGAGATGACTTCCGAGCCGAGATCCCTCGCGAGTCTGGCGGCAATTCCTGTTTTACCGGACGCGGTGGGCCCTAATATAATTATAAGATTGTACCCTTCCCTTTTCATTTGTTTACGAATCACTTTTTTTAATGTATTACGAGCGCGTATTTGAGATTAAGATACGAATGCCGTATAACCTACACCGATATATGAAGACAAATAAAGAAAAAAAGCTGCTCGATCTGGGAAAAGATCCGATCGGATCCCTGCTCATTAAAATGAGCCTGCCGTCGGTTGTGGCAATGCTTGTCATGGCGATGTACAATGTGGTGGACACGTTCTGGATAGCCAAGATCAGTCCGGAGGCCATCGCGGCGCTTACCATCTGTTTTCCCATTCAGATACTGTTTGGAAGCATAGGGATGGGAACCGGCGTGGGCGCGGGTTCCTTTGCCTCCCGCATGTTCGGAGCGAGGCACCATTTTCTGTGAGCCGGTGTTGAAATTCTTCGGCACCACGGAGAATATACTTCCTCTCTCCAAAAGGTATCTGGAGATTGTTGTATTCGGCGCGCCCTTTCTGTTTTTTATGATGATGTCGGATTATCTCTTCCGGGCGGAGGGTAATCCGAAGGTGCCCATGTTCGTCATCATAACATCGTCACTATTGAACGCGATCCTTGACCCTTTTCTTATTTTCGGATGGGGGCCCTTCCCGGAAATGGGAATCAGGGGAGCGGCCATAGCGACTGTAATAGCCCAGTTTTCGACCATCTTCTTGTCCCTGTACTTTCTTTTCTCCCGTCGCTCCCGATATCATGTAAGATTCAGAGATATCACCCCGAGATGGTCGATCATAATACCCATCTACCATGTAGGTCTCCCATCCTTTATCACCAATATCGCGATGTGTGCTGTACTTGTAATCTACAACCACAAGCTGGGAAGTTTCGGCTATCTGGCGATTGCCACACTGGGACTTGGATTTCGGATAAACGGGTTATTTATGATGGTACTCTTCGGGATAGGGCATGGTGTAATGCCCATGACAGGCTTTAATTACGGGGCACGCAATTACACCCGCATCAAAGAGATAGCGCGCGTGACCACAAGATTTTCAACGCTTATAGGAGGGATAAGTTTTCTCCTTATTGAAATATTTGCCCGTCCATTGCTGGAGGCCTTTTCACGTGACCCTGAACTCCTTGCCATCGCCGTTCCAGGACTGAGGATATATATCGCAACACAGGTGCTCGTAGGGCCAATGGTCGTGTGGATTAATATCCTGCTTGGCATGGGAAGGGGATTGACCGCCATGATATTGATGGTCGGCCGCCAGTTTCTGTTTGTGGTGCCTCTGATTTACATAATGCCCTTTTACTTCGGACTGGACGGTGTGTGGATGGCGCAACCCATCTCAAATGTCATATCGTTCTCTATAATATTTTTCTGGATAAAAGGAGAGATGCGTAGACTGCGGAAGGAAGGATCAGAGATTTAAACTGTTAATGAGACTCTGTTCAAGCACAGCGCTCGCTAATCCAGCAGATGAACAAATATTCCGCTGCGGGGCTTTGGCTCAAACCATGTGGATTTCGGCGGCATGATTTTGCCCATGTCCGCAATCTCCATAAGCTGATCCATAGACGTGGGATACATGGAAAAGGCCACCGCATACTCACCCGAATCCACGAGCCTTTCCAGCTCACCCATCCCCCTTATACCTCCCACGAAGAGTATTCTGTCATCAATCCTCGGATCATCAATGCCAAGCACCGGTCTTAACAGTCTGTCCTGCAGTATGGACACATCCAGCATTGCGACAGGATCATCCTCATTCATATCCCCTTTTCTTGCCTGCAGCCTGCGCCATACACCATTCATATACATTCCGAATTCGCCTTGCCTCTGTGGCGATTTTTCCTTGAAATCACCCGACAGGATAAAGCTCTCCTGCACCTTCCTGATAAATTGCCCCTCATCAAGCCCTCCCAGGTCTCTGACCACCCTGTTGTAATCCATAATGTTAAGCTGATCATGAGGGCACATCACAACCATTACACGATTATATTCTTCTCTACCGCTGTGATCTTCATTCTCTTCCCGGCGCATTCTGGCAACCGCAACGGCCGAGGCCGCCCTGTGGTGACCGTCGGCTATATACAGCGAATCCAGTTTTCCGAATTTCTGTTTTATCCTTTCAATCAGGTTGTTATCATCCACGACCCAGACGCTATGGGTTATTCCATCATCGGATGTAAAGTCGTACTCAGGATTACCTCTGACGATTTCTTTAACCGTCATATCGATGGCCTTCGAAGCCTTGTACGTCAGAAATACAGAGCCAGTCTGCGCGTTCACCCTGTCTATATGCCTTGTCCTGTCGACCTCCTTGTCTTTCCTTGTCGATTCATGTCTTTTTATAACGCCAGATTCGTAATCGGCCACATTGACACAGGCAACAACCCCGCACTGAACATGGTCACCCATTTTCTGTCTGTAGATATAAAAGTTCTCCCTCTCATCCTGAAACAGGATATCCCTCTGCAGAAAATCGTACAGGTTTTCCCTCGCCTTCTCATACACTCTATCAAAACCGACACCGTTATCCGGGAAATCCACCTCCGACTTCGAGATACGCAGAAAACTTATCATAAGAATAAGATGCAACATCCTTCACATATTTTTTTGCCGGCCTCACGGCCCTGAACGGAGTCACCGCAACCATCGTAAACACCCCTTTTCTCTTCGGGCGCCTTGTAGCACAAAAGGCAACATCAAAGCAATGTCTTTGCCGAAAAATCTGGCGACTGATTCCCCCACACGCGATAGATTTTGTCACGACCGACTCTTGCAAAATCTTCGTTTGAATAGTATGAATCGAGACATAGCGAAAAGATAAAAGAGGATAATAACAATATGGGTACAATCAGTGTCTTTAAGCAGCAGTCAGGGAAACAAGGGGGTTTTCTTCAGAAAAAAGTATCCTGATATGATTATAGAAGATTATCCCGGAAGCCTGGGAGACAGGATGACCAGACTCCGCGGGATACTTTCAGACAAAAGGGATATTGTGCTGATCGGTTCCAGCTATGGAGGATTGATGGCAGCCATGTACGCCTGTGACAATGAACATCAGATTAAGAGGCTCATTCTGTTGGCTCCCGCCATAAACCTGGAAGAATTCAAACCTTATCTGAACCGGAAAATCAAGGTGCCTGTTATACTTTATCACGGCAACCGGGATGATGTTGTGCCTCTGAAACAGGTATATGGGATCGCCTCAAAGATTTTTCAGAACCTGAGTCACCACATAGTGGATGATGATCACCCTCTCAGTGAAACTTTTACATCCTTTGACTGGGATACCCTGCTCAGCGATTAGACCCTTGACTCTTAGGGTCTGTCATGAAATAAGTGTTGCAATCAGGTGCTTGGAGGCCCGGCATGTATTCAAAGAAGATAGTCATTCGCTATGGGGCGGATATCGTCGATAAACCCATAGTGTACAGCCTTGTAAAGGATTTTGATCTTGCTTTCAACATAATGAGGGCAAGGGTATCGCCGCGAAGAGAAGGGCTGGTGGTACTTGATCTTACCGGTAAGAAGAAGAACTTTGACCGGGCCATCCGCTACCTCAAGGATCTGGGCCTGAATGTTGAACCGCTTTCCAAAAGCGTTACCCAGAATATTGACAAATGCGTGCACTGCGGCGCCTGCCTGGCATTCTGCTCACCCAGCGCCCTGTACATTGACAAGAAAACCATGAAAGTTATGTTTGATACTGAAAAGTGCAACGGCTGTGGATTGTGCGTCAAGGCCTGCCCGGCGAGAGCGATGGAAATCAATCTTCTATAAAAATCCGCCATGACCGTTCATGGCGGACTCCAAATTAATCCGCTGTAGCGTCTTTCTTCTGTTTAACCGATTCTCCAACCTTATCGGCCAGGTCTTTCCCCTTTTCTATCATGTTCTTTCCCGCGTCTATCATACCTTTGCCATGGTCTCCAACCTGGCTAACCACTTCTCTTACATTTCCGGGGAATTCGTCAGGCGCCTTGTAATAATAATATCCGCAAAGGGCAATGAGCACCAGACCGGTTATCAGCATTAATTTCAGCAGTCCCTTGAAAATGAAGTAGGCAAACAAAAGAGCAACGGCGGCAAGTATAATAAGAACCAAGGGATGAGCTGACAAATAATTGATAAAGTTATCCACGATTACGACCTCCCGAATTTCACAGTACTTTATAGTCTTTCGATGCACTCGCAAAAAGTTCCATTTCCCCTCCCTTGACGGGAGGGGACTAAGGGGAGGGAGATGTAAGTTGTTGAAATGCCAGTTTATCACCCTCACCCCAACCCTCTCCCATCAAGGGAGGGGGAGTCTTAGCACATACATCCCTTACACCTCAACCCATTTCTGAAGCGCGTTTATAATCTTCAGGGCCTGATCCGCGCTCGAGATATTGAACTTGCTCTGCTGGCGGTATTCATTGTTTATCTTGCGGTACCGGCGGATAGTGAAACGTTCCGGCCCATATTCACCCTTCGTCCGGTTCCAATCCTGGTATCTGAATATAATTGTTGACCACGCGCCCTTTGAGAGGATCACCTTGTCCAGCTCTTTAACTATAATAATGCCATCTTCCTCATAATTTATCGTAATTTCATTAACATCTGAAGCCATATATCACCCTTTCATACTTTCCAGACCGGTTATACGATCAACGATTAATTCTCCCATTTTCTCGCTGTGCGTTTCTCTGTTGCTGGACATCATCTCCATATCCGCATCGGGCATAAGGGAAACCATTCTGTTCATAACATCCAGACCGTGCAGGGCATCGCTCTGGGCGCCGACTATCAGCACCGGAGACCTGACGTCCGGAAGTTTTTCCCACAGGCTGTAGTCCTTTATCGCGAACGCGTT
>JAFDAR010000235.1 GCA_019313735.1 Deltaproteobacteria bacterium
AGCAAGCGCGTCTGGCACAAGGTTGGCCACACGAAAAAAGGAGAGGATATCTATGAATCCACCCTTGGACATTTCGCGGTGGAGAGAGATCACATGTATCTGTCAGAGATGACAAAGCAGGAAATGGCTGACTGGGACGGCCACGAAACAGAATATATACCACAGGAGCTGTACGATGTCTAACGACGACTGGAAATATGTTGAGGAAAGACTGCGAGTCCTTTGGACCGGGGTGGAACTGATGTGCGATGGCTATCGGATACGACTCGACCTCAAACAGATCAGCCAGTTCCGGAACGTCATAACCGTAACCATCAACGGCTGGTTTAGAGGGAAATGGCTTATGCGTGGCGACGTAAACGAAGAGGGTCGCCGGTTTTTCCCGACCAGGCAGCGCTATCTATATTCCGGCAAGAGCAGAGCGGTTTTTAAAAAAATGAGCAAGCAAACGCTCAAGAGACTTCGCATAGATCCGGACGAAAAATATTCCTACAAAGATTACGCCTGGAGGTCATTCAATGCCCTAAAAAAGCATCTCATTGAGAACAACCAAAGCATTGAATTGAGACAAAAAAGGAACGACGAATGAACTTTAAATGCCCCTACTGCGGAAAGGAATGCAATTTTATGGAAGTCCAGGCTGAAGGCGATCTGTACGCGATCATCAAGCTTGTGCCCGTTTTCGGGAAGCACTCGAACCTCGTCTGGGCGTATGTCGAGCTGTTCGGGATATCGCCCCTGAAGGCAAAGACGAAAAAGCTGCTTCTCCTCCTCGAGGAGATGGCCCGCCTCTTTCAGGCCGAAGGATTCAGCTACCGGAAAAAGATCTACCGGATCAGCCGTGCCGGGATCGCCGAGGCCCTGAACATTACAGTGCACAGGGACTTTCCCGACCGCCTCACGAACCATAATTATCTGAAAAAGATCATGATCTCCATCGCTGAAAAAGAGGACCATGCCGCCGGGAAGCAGGCGGAAAAAGACCTCCGGAAAGAAGAAGACAAACTCCGAAGCGGAGGCCGGATATCGGAAACCCAACGCCGGACAAACCTCCGGAAGCTGGGCGATATTATAAAGACGATCAGTTGAGAAACGGACGAAAGAAAGGATTTTTTTTCCAATGGCCAACAAAAGAAAATATTTTCCGATAGAGTCCGAACTGCAAATCATCCGTGATCTCTACGACGGGACAACGGTGAAGACAAACATAATCATGATGCGCCTCGGGCGGAAATATCCAAGGTGGCACGTAAAAAGACTTGCTCAGTCAATGGGTCTGGCCAGGCTGTCAAAAATGCCGAACTGGTCGGAGAAAGAGGAGCAATATCTCGAAGATAACTATCACCACAAGGGGTATGTCTCTATCCGCAATGGCCTGATGCGAATCAACGGCGGCGTTTCCCGTTCCCTAACGGCGATGAAACTAAAGGCCAAGCGCCTGCAGATTAACAAGGGCAGCGAGGGTTATACCCTCCGCGGTGTCGAAGCGTTGCTCGGTATCGATCATCATAAAATTGAAAGATGGATTGACGCCCGGTGGCTTGCCGGTAAACGCCGCGGCACACTCCGCAAAAAGTCCCAGGGCGGTGACATGTGGTTTTTCCATCCGGAGGATCTTCGTACATTTATAATCAATCATCCAGATGAGATCGACCTGAGGCGAGTTGCGAAACAAGAATTTATTGCCCTGCTTGCAGGCGAAAAAGAAACACTGATTACTTGTATATGTCCCCGCTGTGGGGAAGAGCATGAACTATATCTCAACTGGAAGGGGCCGTCGATCCCTCGCAAGCTGTGTGCTGAATGCAGAGCCGACAACGTAGATTATATAGAAAATTCTCCGAGGACGAGCGCAGAAAAAACCTTAATCGTCTTGGCGACATCATAAAAACGCTATGAAGAAATTAATCACCCCATTAATCGTCATCATCACCGTCGCACTGCCGGCATTACTTCATCCGCTGCCGGGGATACGCGTCCCCTGCACCATCGGCGAGACCGTGGAAGATCCGCTATACGTCCAATACTGGGAGGCGAGGCTCTATCACGGCGCGTACACCGCGTGGGAAGAGCACGGGACACTGTGGTTCAGGCGCGACGGCCAGGTGATCGAATACAAGGCAAGAAAAAAAGCAAAAAGGAGGACATTATGAAAGAAATTGATCTCGGCATATACGACGGTAAGCACGACGAGACGTTGACGCTAGTGGAGAGGGGAGCCCTGGAGATATTGGAAGGGCGCGGAAAGGGAGCGGAGGCGGCGATCTCCGCCCGTGAATTCGCGGAGGAGCTGGGCCTTGGACACGAGGACAGATTTGGGACCTATCTCCCTGACAGAGAGCAGAAGAAACGCGACATCCGCAGG
>JAFDAR010000010.1 GCA_019313735.1 Deltaproteobacteria bacterium
TTTTCTTTGTCATTCCATTCCTGTGCCTTATGGTCCTCATGCAGATGCTCAGATCATACAGGTGGGGTATCATCATGAAACCCATCAGGAAGATTGACCAATTTTCACTCTTTTCTGTAACCTGTGTCGGGTTTCTGGCCGTGGTAGCTATTCCCGCAAGAATTGGCGAACTCGCACGGCCCTACCTTATCAGTGCAAAGACAGGTATCAGCATGTCTTCAGCAATGGGAACTATTGTGGTGGAGCGCATCTTTGACTCCCTGACCGTGCTGACAATATTCTTCGTTGGTGTCCTGTTCACACCGCTCCCATTATGGTTGATCAGGGGTAGTCTCATTTTTCTCTTTTTGGTACTTGCCCTTCTTGGACTGATGATTTTTTTCATTTTCAGAAAAGAGACTTCTCTGAAAACCCTCTCCCCTGTCATAAAATTATTTCCCGTAAGGTGGCATTCCAGATTTAAAGAGATTATAAGCTATTTTGTCGACGGGTTTAGAGTCATTTCTAATCAAAAACGCATGTGCTATCTGGTATTCTTGTCAATATTGATATGGGTGATCGAGGCAGTAGCCGTGTACGTTCTTTTTTTCGCGTTTGATATTGGACTTTCTCTACCAGCCGCTTTTGTCATTATGGCTATCATTATTGTGGGTATTGCCATACCAACTGCACCCGGATTCATAGGAAACTGGCATTTTTTCTGCGTGCTGGGACTCGGCCTGTTCGGTGTTAATAAAACCGAGGCGCTTACCTATGCCATAGTCAATCACTTTCTAAGTATCGGAATTATTGTCATACTGGGGCTCGCTTTTCTGCCCTTCAATCGGTTTTCTCTATCCGACATTAAAAACAAATTTTCAATAAACGGTGAGAAATTTGTTGACCCGGAGAAAACACGCCTTACAGAACAAAATACAGGGTTGAAAAAATGAAGGGAAAACTATTGTTTCTTTTTATTGTCCCTCTGTTTTTATATATTATACTGTTGCCCGCCATGCCTCTGATGGAACCAGACGAAGCGCGGTACAGCGATATTCCAAGCCTGATGAACAGTACCGGAGACTACGTCACCCCCCATCTTAACCACGTGGTCTATCTTGAAAAACCTCCTCTCTGCTACTGGGCAACGGCCCTGTCATTCAAGATATTTGGTGAAAATGATTTTTCGTCGAGGCTTTTTGTGGGGTTATGTGCCTGGGGATGTATTATTCTCGTATATTTTATGGGTGTATTTTTCACCAATGAAAAAACAGGGTTATACTCGGCAGGGGTCCTGACAACATTCCTGTTTCATTTTGTCCTTGGAAGGTTAAACATATTAGATATTCCTCTTGCTTTTTTCGTATGCCTCGCCATCTGGACCGGATATCGCTATATAGAGGGAAAAGGACAAAAAAAGACCTGGGTCTACCTCCTCTATTTTTTTAGTGCCCTGGCTTTTCTGACAAAGGGACTGATCGGCATTGTTTTCCCATTTGCGATACTGGTACTCTGGCTCCTCGTCTCCTGGAGATGGCGTGAGGTTTTTAGGCTTTTTTCACCTGTAGGGGTTATGATCCTGCTGGCCGTATCGTGCCCGTGGATAATACTCGCGCAAAAGGCAAACCCCGATTTCCTGTGGTTTTTCTTCGTTCAGGAACATTTCCTGAGGTACACCACAACAATGCACGGGAAAGAAAATTCTCTTTTCTATTATGTCCCCATTATTATAGCTGGGACATTGCCCTGGTGCGCGTTTCTGGCCGAGGCTATGGCCGGAAGGCCCGACAGGAAAACCTCCTTTTGGGGGACATTTGACTGGCGTTTCCTTCTTACGTGGGCTGTTTTCATTTTTGCATTTTTCTCACTTTCTTCGTCTAAATTGATACCATACATGACTCCTTTGTTCCTACCTTTGGCTGTAATCTTCGGATACATCTTCAGCCTCTATGATGACCGGGAGGAGACGCTGACAGGCAAAGGGAAACTATTCCTGTTGCCTGTTGCTGTCCAGTCCTGCATGTTTATCATTGTACTGTGTGTCCCGCTGTTTCTTAAAAGACATAATATTGTCCTGAGTGAGTGGCTTCCTCTTATAGCCATCCCTGTCGGGTTGCAGATCTTGATCGTATTTCTGCCGGATGTTGTAAAAAAAACGTGGAGCAAAGGATGGTTTCTGACCATCTATTTAATCTCCGCGCTATTTCTGGCTTCGCTGCTCTTACCACTTTCACATTTTCTGACTCCTTATAAGTCGGCTTACCCGGTAACACAAATAATTAAGCCCATGCTTCCCGCCGGTGAAGATCTGTTCCAATATGGAATATCGCTCTACGGAATCGATTTTTACAGCAAGATAAGAACTCCTGTTGTTGATGATTTCGGGGAATTGGGATATGGCATAAGAAAACTTTCTCCTGATGAAAGATCCCGTTATTTCATGACATCCGAAGATTTTTTCAGGTTATGCAGAGAAAAGGGTGAGATATACTGCGTGACAAAATACGAAAGAAGGGTTAGGAAGTTGAAAAAGAATATCCCGGGCGTAGAGGTGCTGTGGAGCAACGGCGCTTTTTATCTCCTGCGCCTTCGTTGTTGAGGAATTGATATATGAAAATAAGAGAAGATTTTCTGCCTCTGAGCAGACCGTCCATCGGGGAAAAAGAAATAAACGGCGTTGTCACATGTCTGAAATCCGGGTGGATTACGACGGGTCCCGTGTGCAAAACATTCGAAGATAAGTTCCGCGAGATCACCGGAGCACCCCATGCGATATCTCTCAGCTCAGGCACGGCCGGTATGCACCTTATGATGCTAACCCTGGGATTAAAAGAGGGGGACGAAATCATAACGCCTTCCATGACCTTTGCCTCCACTATCAATATGATTACCCTGTGCGGCGCGAAACCAGTTTTTGTCGACATTCATTATGATACGCTTAACATTAATGAGGAACTGATTGAAGGGGCTGTCACCGAAAGGACAAAGGCCATTATCCCTGTTCATTTTGCGGGCGCCCCCGCCGACATGGACAGAATAATGGATATCGCGAAAAGTCACAATCTTGTCGTCATCGAAGATGCAGCACATGCACTGGGAACCTGGTATAAAGGTGTCCATGCCGGGGGGTTCGGACAGACCGCTATTTTCTCCTTTCATCCCCTTAAAAATATCACGGCCGGTGAAGGCGGCATGATAACACTCAGTGACTCTCAGCTCGAAAAGAAACTGCGTCTTCTCAGATTCCATGGCATCGAACGGGATGCGTGGAAAAGATATGGCAAGGGCGGCAATCCGGGGTATGACATAAACGAACCCGGATTCAAATATAATCTGACAGATATCCAGGCCGCCCTGGGATTGGCTCAACTTGCCAGACTGGGAGAACTCAATAAACGCAGAAAAGAGCTGGCCGATCTCTATAGAGAGAATCTGGCAGGCGTGAAAGGCATTGACACACCGGGGGTTCCTCCATACCGGCACGTTCACGCATGGCACCTTTTCATTGTAAAAGTAACGGGCATGAGTCGAGAGACATTTATGAAAAAACTGGCGGAATATAACATCGGTTATGGAATCCATTTCCCCGCCGGTCACCGCTTTGGCTATATAAAAAAAACGCCCGGGATAACGAAAGAAAGATTGAGAGAAACAGAACTGGCCGCGGACAGGATCCTTTCTCTGCCCTTGTTTCCTGATATGGAAGACAAGGATGTTTCCTACGTCTGCGAAGCAATCAGGGAGATATTGAGCCATGGATAACGAAGCAATGATTTCAGTGGTAATTCCCGTGTACAACGAAGAGGCGAACATCCCCACTCTTATGGAACGTATCAGGCCTGTCATGAAAGGGATGAGAAGAAGATATGAGATCATCTTTGTGGATGACGGAAGTCGGGATAACAGCCTTCCTATACTTAAAGGTCTTACATCTGAACCGGAAGTGCGGGTTGTGGAACTTACAAAAAACTATGGGCAACATGCGGCTCTCTTTTCGGGGTTCTCGATTGTCAGGGGTGATATTGTTATAACCTTGGACGCCGACCTGCAGAATCCGCCTGAAGAGATCCCCCGGCTTGTCAGAACAATGGAAGAGGGTGGATACGACGTAGTCGGAACCATACGAAAAGAAAGAAAAGATTCCGCTTTCAGGACATTCCCGTCCAGACTGATCAATATCGTTGCGAGGAAGATTACAGGGATTCACATGACCGATTGGGGATGCATGCTGAGGGCCTACAGGCGCAACATTGTCGAACACATGTCGGAATGCCGCGAACAATCCACCTTTATCCCGGCCCTGGCGGTATATTTTGCCAAGCATGTAACAGAGATTGAAGTAGCCCATGAAGAACGACACGCAGGAAAATCGCACTATCCACTCAGAAAGCTTATAAACCTCCAGTTTGATCTCGTATCATCTTTTTCTGATTTTCCTCTGAAGCTGATCATGTACGCCGGCCTTGGGATGGCTTTCCTGGGTGTCTCTTTCGCTGTCATTCTGGGAATTGCCCGGCTTGCATATGGCGCTACATGGGCAGCTGAAGGTGTCTTTACCCTTTTCGCCGCCCTTTTCGCATTTGTGGGATTCCAGTTCTTTGCCCTCGGCGTTATGGGTGAATATATCGGACGAATATATAAAGAGGTCAGGAAAAGGCCGGAGTACGTCATCGATAGAATTTATTCTTCCGACAGCAACGGAGATTCCCGATGAAGGCGGTCGTGTTTGCCTATCATAACATGGGCATTACCGGTCTTGAGGCCCTGAAAAAGGAGCTGTTCGACATAAAAGCGGTTATCTCCCATCATGACAACCCGGAAGAGAACTGCTGGTTCGGCTCGGTTGTCGAATGGGCGAAAGAAAACGGGATACCCGTATACTGCCCCGCGGATGTCAATTCGCCCGAGTGGATTGAAAAGATACAGAATATATCCCCTGATGTTATCTTCTCATTTTACTACCGCAATCTTCTAAGCGGCAATATACTGGACATTCCCTCATCAGGCGCGTATAACCTCCACGGCTCTCTTCTCCCGGCCTATCGAGGCAGATGCCCGGTAAACTGGGTTCTTGTGAATGGTGAGTCCTCAACGGGAGTCACACTGCATCACATGGTAGAAAAGGCAGATGCGGGGGATATCGTGGGACAAAGAGAGGTCCCGATAGAATTTGAAGATACCGCGTTTACACTCTACGGAAAGCTTTGCGAATACGCGAAAGAACTCCTTTCAGAGATACTGCCCTTGATAAAGAATCATGCAGCTCCACGCATCGCTCAGGATTTGAGTTCAGGAACCTATTATGGCGGCAGACGACCGGAAGATGGAATAATAGACTGGAACTGGCCCGTCCTGAGGATATACAATCTCATACGGGCCGTGACCGATCCCTATCCGGGGGCTTTTACCCTCCTTCCCGACGGGGAGAAACTGTTGATCTGGTGGGGAAGACCTGAGCGGCGGAATGATCCAGGGCGCGTGAAAGGCACCGTGGAGGCAGAAGGGGGAAACATCTATATCAGAAGTCCGGACGGCCGGCTGAAACTGATAGATATTGAGATTGCGAACAACAGGTTAAAAGGGCAAGAAATTTTTAACTATTTTAAGAGAAAGAAGGATATGGTTCTCAAATGAAAGTTTTAATATTCGGTGTAAATGGTTTTATCGGGCATCACCTGACAAACAGGATCCTCAATACAACGGACTGGTCCGTCTACGGCATGGACCTCGGTTTCGACAGGCTGGGCAAATCGCTGGACAATCCACGTTTTCACTTTCTGGAAGGTGATATATCTATAAACAAAGAGTGGATAGAATACCATATCAAGAAGTGTGATGCCATCATGCCGCTGGTGGCCATCGCCACTCCGAAACAGTATATTGAAGACCCCATAGGCGTCTTCAATCTGGATTTTGAGATGAATCTCAATATTGTAAAACAATGTGTGAAATATCATAAAAGGATACTGTTCCCTTCCACCTCCGAAGTATATGGCGCCTCTCCCGACCCGGAATTCAAAGAAGACGAAACATTTCTTGTCCTGGGCCCCATACAGAAGGAACGCTGGATCTATTCATGCTGCAAGCAACTTCTCGATCGCGTCATCTACGCCCACGGGATCAGGGGTGACCTTGACTTTACCCTTTTCAGACCTTTCAACTGGATCGGACCGAGACTGGATTCTCTGGACGCTGCAAAGGAGGGAAGTTCCAGGGTCGTAACACAGTTTATAGCGGAACTTCTTATGAAGCATCCCATATCACTCGTGGATGGTGGCCGGCAGAAGAGGTGTTTTACCTATGTCGACGATGGGATCGACGCCCTTATGAAGATACTGGAGAACAAAGACGACTGCTGCAGAAATGAAATTATCAATATCGGAAATCCGGATAACGAATATTCAATCAAAGAACTTGCCTCCATCCTGAAAAACCTCTTTATGAAACACCCCGATCATAAAAATGATAAGAGGTTTTCCGAGATTATCGAGGTGTCGGCTGGCGATTATTACGGCAAGGGATACCAGGATATCTATACAAGAAAACCGAGCATCGAAAAGGCCCGCAGACTGCTGAACTGGGAACCCTCGACAGGTCTGGAGGAATCTCTCAAGATAACACTCTATTCCTTCTTAGAAGAAAATGAAACAGCCCATTCGGCAGAATAAAGAACATGCCCTGGCCCTGAAGGTTGACGTGGACACCCACATCGGCATGAAGCGGGGTGTCCCCCGTCTGCTTTCTACCCTGTCTCACTTCGGGATTAAGGCGACTTTTTTTCTCAGCATGGGGCCGGATGCATCAGGTCGGGCCGTTCTTCAACTGATCAAAAATCCGCGTTTTCTAAAGAAGATGGTGAGAACTAACGCCGGACGCCTGTATGGCATTCGGACAGCCCTTTATGGAACACTCCTCCCCTCTCCCATGGTGGCCCTAGCGTTCCCGGAACTGGTGAGGCGCATCCTATCAGAGGGGCACGAGGTGGAATTCCACGCGTGGGATCACAGGCGATGGCAGGATGATCTGTTTAGCCACTCCTCCGCATGGGTCGAAGAGTGGTTTCAAAAGGGGATAGACGCATACACAAAACTGGCCGGCGGCAGACCATCCTCGTTCGGGGCTCCCGGATGGCTGATAGATGACAGGGCGCTGGAGACAGCCGCTAAATACGGTTTTGCATACCTCAGCTGCACCCGCGCACGGGAACCTTTCATACACGAAACCTCCGGCCTGGTGGAGATACCTTCCGATCTGCCCTGTCCTGAAGAGATTGGAGTTGACACATTTGTTCCCACCATATTGAATATCCTCAAGGATGGCGGCATCCACGTACTCCCTGTGCATGCCGAGGCGGAAGGAGGTATATGGAACGAACATTTCACGCAGTTACTGTCAGAGATACTTGATACCGACTATCGCATTGTACCTCTTTCAGAAATAAAAAACATTCTGCAACGGGAATCACTGCCCGTAAGAAAACATCGGTTGGAACTCCTGCCGGGACGCTCCGTTGTGTGCGCGGCATAGGAACAGGCTGAATAGCTACAATTTCTCCTTCATCTCATTAAGTCCATAAGCCTTAATCTTTTTGTGCAGATTGCTTCTTTCCAGACCTATGGATTTTGCCGTTTTTTTCACGTTCCAGTCGTTTTCCACAAGTCTTTTTGCAAGATAATCCTTTTCAAATATCTCTCTCGCTCCCTTGAAAGAATATACATCCTCAGAAAAACCAGAATCCCGGGATTTGTGATTCTCCTTCGACAGGGGGGGTATATCATCAGCGGTGATGATGTCCGATGGCGATGTGATCACCAGCCGCTCCATGATATTCTTCAATTCCCGTACATTGCCGGGCCAGGTATGCTCCATAAGCACGGCAAGGGCATCATCGGCAATATGCTTCTCCTTTTTTGATTCCTTCAGCGAAAATTCCCTGATGAAATGATCTGCCAGAAGAGGAACATCTTCTATCCTGTCTCTGAGCGGGGGAATTTGTATGGGGATCACATTTAGTCTGTAATACAGATCCTGTCTGAACCGTCCCTCCTCCATTTCATATTCGAGGTCCTTATTGGTCGCAGCCAGTACCCGCACGTCGGTATTGATAATTTTTGTTCCACCCACTCTTTCAAACTTTTTCTCCTGCAGAATTCTGAGAATCTTTGCCTGGGCTTTCAGACTCATGTCCGCGACTTCGTCGAGAAAAATGGTCCCCTTGTTCGCAAGATCGAACTTCCCTCTCTTCTTCTCTGTGGCCCCGGTAAACGCCCCCTTCTCATGTCCGAACAGTTCGCTCTCTATCAGTTCCTCAGGTATAGCCGCACAATTCACCTCTATAAAGGACTTGTCGGAACGGCTGCTCTGCCGGTGTATCGATCGGGCAACGAGTTCTTTTCCCGTACCATTCTCACCCATAATCAAGATCCACGCATTGGTGGGCGAGATGATCTGTATCATCTCTTTTAATTCAACAATGATCTTGCTCTTTCCGTCAATCTCGTGTTCCTGTCCATTTTTTAACAGTTTATTTTCCTCTTCCAGACGTATAATATCCAGCGCGTGATCTACAACAAGAACAATCTTATCAAGAGAAAGAGGTTTCTCTATAAAATCAAAGGCTCCCAGCTTCGTAGTCACTACCGCGGACTCAACCGTTCCATGTCCGGATATCATTATAACCTGTATTTGAGGGTATCTTGATTTGATGCGTTTCAGGGTTTCAACACCATCAATTCCCGGAAGCCATATATCCAGCAGGACAAGGCTGGGGAGTTCTTCTTCTATGATGTCAAGACACTCTTCTCCGCTCTGCGCGGTCAGCACCTCGTACCCTTCATCCGAAAGTATACCCTTCAATGACAGGCAGATACTCTCTTCATCATCTACAACCAGTATCGTCTCATTCACAATTCAATCCTATGTTACGGGCAGTTCGATGGACACTATTGTTCCTCCATTCACGTTGTCCTTCACGTTCACAGAACCATTGTGGTCAGATATTATGGAGCTTACTATTACAAGGCCAAGGCCTGTTCCTGTCTTTTTGGTGGAAAAATAGGGTTCAAACAGTTTCATCTTATCCTCCGGCGTAATGCCGGGACCGTTATCACTGATATCCACCCTGGCCTTGCCATGCTTTTTATCATAACAGGTGCTGATTTCAACCTTTCCATCATGATCCACTGCTGAGACAGCAGCAACCGCGTTATCCAGAACATTGATCATTACCCTTTTTATCTGGTCCGTATCAATATTCAACACAGGTATGCCGGCATCTTCCAGGAAATTAAAGGTTATATCCTTGTGGGCATCCTGAAAAAGGATTACGGAATCTCCAACAACCGCATTGAGATCATTCGGGGATAAATTCGTCACAGGCAACCTTGCGAAACGCGAAAATTCATTGACCAGATTTTTCAAGACTTCCACCTGACTTATTATGGTCCTTGTACATTCGTGAAATACAGAATCCGGTGCCCCTTCGATCTTATCCCCATATTTCCGTTGCAACCTCTCGGCACTCAGTTTGACAGGCGTCAGGGGATTTTTTATCTCATGTGCTATCCTCTTGGCAGCTTCTCTCCACGCTGCGATACGCTCAGTCTTCTGAAGCTGGGTCAGATCTTCGAATACGGCCACCACACCCATATAGTTGTTATCGTCGTCCCTGAGGATTGTTGCCGATACCAGAATTGCGATCACCTTATCCCGGACTGCCAATTGAATCTGTCTCTCCACAAAACCACCATCGCTTGTGTTCAACTCTTCACAAAATCCTTTTACCATCTCCATATGCTCAGGTTTTAAAACATTTTCATATTTCCTGTTGAGAATCTCCTCTCCGTTTACACCCAGCATCTCTTCCGCAGCTCTGTTTATTGTGCTGATTACATCACCCCTGTCTATGGAAATAACTCCGGCTGAAACATTGCGAAGCACAGTCTCCATGTATTTTCCGCGTTGTTCAAGGTCTATATTGGCCCGCTTTAATCCCAGACTGCTTTTCTTGAGATCCCCTGTCATCTGATTAAACGATTCCGCCAGCACTCCTATTTCATCTTCCGCCAGGACATCTATGTGATAATCGAGGTTGCCTTGGGCCACCTCATGGGTTGCTTCCGCAAGATCCTGCATGGGGACCGTTATCCCCTTCGCCAGGAAAAGACCAAACCACATTGAGGAAAAGATGATCAGGAGGGTTACTATAAAGAGAGTAATAATGTAACTGATCTTTATCGGATTTTTTAACAGCCTGAGCTGTTCATACTCTTCAGAAGTTCTGGAGATGACGGACATTTTTTCACTCAATCTCTTGTCTATATAATAACTAACGGCTATGATCCCCAAGACCTCTTTAGGACTGAAGTTGGAATAGAGCGGAGCTATCCCGCTTACCATGTCTCCCCCACCAACAGAACGCACTATTGAAAGATCTTTCCCCATAAAGGCATCTTCCAGGACTTTGGGGGAAAATTTAGGGGGTAGAATATCAGGATTGCCGGGGTCTTTGAGGAACAGTTCCTCGTCCCTGTTATCAAACCGCACAGTTATGGAACCAAGATTAAAATTTTTTTGCCTCTGTGTCAAAAGTGCCTTCAGATAATCTGCCTGCTCTTTTTCATACAACTTGTTGTCGGTTATTTCAGATCCAATCTGTTGCGCACAGTATTTCGCATTATCGGAAAATTGCTGGTAGTAATCCTGGGCAACCTCAAGGGATAGATCGAACGCCCTGCCCATCTTTGTGTCAAACCAGCTGTCTATGCTGTATGAGAGAAATTGAATGGAAACCAGGAAAAGAGTGACTGTGGGTATAAGAGAAAGGATCATAAAGGCTACGACAAGCTTTGTCCTGAGCTTCGACCCCAGGATTCCTTTCCTTCGTTCAAATATGAGTTTGGTTAGATTTCTTGTGATAAGGAAAATAAGGAGAATGATAAGGATGAGGTTGATATTAATCAAACCGAAAATCAGCACCTCATTGGATATCGGCAGAAGAACCTCTATGCTGGAAAGGTGGCTTTCTATATAGGTGAGAACAATAATTATGGCTATGACAACGAATATTGCGATACGTTCCCTGCGACGTTTCTTTAATTCATTAGCATTCATGTATTTACCACTCTGTCAGATACCATCTCGACGAGTCGGGACTTACAGTTTTCATTACGTCAAAGACTTATGAAAACTGAGTCATGCACCACGTATACCGATTCGCTCCGCTCCCGGTATTAATTCGACTTACAGTTTTCATTGCGTCAAAGACTTATGAAAACTGAGTCATGCACCACGTATACCGATTCGCTCCGCTCCCGGTATTAATTCGACTTACAGTTTTCATTGCGTCAAAGACTTATGAAAACTGAGTCTCATTAATAAACAAAGTCTTGCCTTAACCAGTCTGTTTCGAAATCCCACAGGGAAACAAAGAAAAAAACATACTCCAGATGCAGCGGAAGGCGAACCTCTTCAAGCATTGCCTTCACTCTCAGATAGTATCTATCGCCTTTTGTCATCTGCTTTAAAGATGTAAAGATAATACCGTTCAGCTCCGACATCGCGATCTTTGCCTTTGAAAATTCTTTAAACTGTTCCGGCTTTCTGTCATTCTCGGTAAAGACGACATAAAAAATCTTCTTTATATTATCGTATTTAATAGTGTGCCTTACTTCAAGAAAAGATTCCTTTTTATCAAACCAGTAACGACGCTCCCGATACAATTCCAGGACAAATGTAAAGGTGGTCGGGATTCCGGCGAGTATCGCCTTTTCTATTTTTTCTGTAAAACAATTTTCCACCTTGAGATAAACAAGCAGATTTTCAGATGTGTTGGTTATAAGCAGATCCGTTACCTTTGCTTTTGCCGCCAGGGATTCTGCCGGCAAAAGAAAAAGGCATAATAACAATATTAGAAGTTTGTAACTGCGCATGTAATTGATCTCCGGCCTGTCAAGCCTGACAGTCTTGCAAAAAGGCAAGGCTCAGTGCCGAAACATACTAAGAAAAGGTAGCTTAAAAAGCAAGGCTTATTTGGAGGGGGTTATTTGAAGGGTAGCCGGCTAATTTCCGGCAAGAGACAAGCTGTCATCCGGCGAAT
>JAFDAR010000236.1 GCA_019313735.1 Deltaproteobacteria bacterium
AATTGCAACCGGTAACACATGCAACTGTGTGAAACAAACGCTCCCCTAAGCTTTCTGGGGTCTTTATTTTGAAGTATTTTATGGTCTCGAAACTAACTGAAGCCAAAAAGACTATATATATCACCCCCAACGCCAACAAGGCATGCTTCATGACAGTGAAAACCGATAACGATCGAACAATCATACCGCATAAAAATGCGAGAGCAGCCTCTGGAAAAACGTGTGCATTCCAAAGCACCAAATCTCTTCGCAAGATACCTAAGCCTCCAATAAAAACCATGGCTCCAACCGATATAATAAATAACTCAAGGGTACCCAATCTGCTTCCTCCTCCCTTCAAATGCAAAGACACTTACATATCCTTCTTTCTCAACTTTCTCAATCTTTTCAATGATATCCTTAATCATAGCTGGATCCAATGTGAGTATCAAAGGCTGTGATGCTGTTGGCATAAAAACATGTAATTCAACCTTGTAAGCCTTGGATCCATAGTAATTATCACATCTCATAACCAGCATTCGAGTTTTTATAGTACCTAACAACTCTTTATCGCCTCTTCTTTATGGATAGGAATAGGATCACAATAAATGCGAGTGCAAGTAAGCCTATGATGATTGGGCTGTACTGATTCAATATGGCATGTAGATAGGCGAGGCTCTGTGGATTCGCATATAGATAATAGCCTCCAATCGCAGCCAAGGCTCCACCCAATATGATGCTCCACTTCCACTCATAGATGGTCCGAGGCTTCATGAGTGCTCGCTCAATCTCTTTTTGACTCGTGGCTATGCTGATCAATGTATCTGCCTGAATCTCCTTGATGTTCTTATGTTCATCGATTTTACCCGCGAGTTGGGCCCTGAGAATCGCATTCTCACCATCCAATTTCACGATCTGCTCATGCAATTCCTCCACCTGCGTTGAAATAATCATATCAGTATCGATCTCATTACGCCACTTATCAAGTAGATCCCAAGTGTAGCCGCTTGCCTCAGCTAATAGGGCGATGGGGATCTTACGCTGAAACTCATCATGTGGATGAGGAAACAGCAGCATCACACAGCTATCTGAGGCTGGATGATCACAGACAGTGCCCATATAAAAGGCAGCGTTCTTGCGTGGGCGAAACTTGAAGCTGTCATCAAAATTGAGCTTTGAGAGCACAAGCAATTCACTAACCTTGCTGAAGCCCGGCAGCTTGATGGGACGCACAGGCTTCAACCTAAAGCTATAGAATCTATGTCGTTTCTTGTCTTTGACTTGTCTTTCTTGGATTGTTGAGCTACTCACATCTGGAGGCAGATAGAGATGCCTCCGCACAGCATTCCCATCCGCGGTCTTGAATATCACACTTAGGTGCTTGTAGGGAGCCACCTTGATCATAGCTATGTAGCTTTGAAGAATTATGATAATAAAGAGGACGATGTAGCCCCCAATAAACACGTGAGCCTGATATTGCTCTGGAACAGCATAGCGGCTACCAATCATCAACGTGATCATGGCAGCTAAGAGCAGATAGGTGAGAAAGTTGGGATCCGACTGAATCCGCTCACGCAAGGCAGCAATAGGATTCAACTATGCAGCCCCCTTCAATAGCTTTTCAGATTCATCGATCAGATCCCGGATGTCATCGAGCAGCTGCATCAATTCAGCCCGTCTGGAGCCCTTACGCTCTAAGGATAATTGATGCAAGGTGTACAGCTCAAATTTTTTGAGTAATGCGTGATGATTCTGGGTCCAAACGGGATTGTCTATGCTTCCCTCTTGATATGCCTTCATTGGATCCACTATTGCCTTTTGAAGCAGATATCGCAGTTCACTTGGGGCGAAGAAGGAGGGAAGGGCTGCCAAAAAATCTCCCACATTGGATCCAAAAGAAGATGATGATGGGGGTGGTTGCCTCCTTCTCCGCCTCACCAAGAAAAACATGAAGCCTGCAACTGCAGAGAAGCCCACGATCAAAACCCAGGTGGGGATCCCACCCCACTCCCTTAACAGCCATTCAAACTGAGGCTCCAACCTCATCCCTCCCTTATTTGATTGGAGCAAACATCAATTCGTAGCGGCCCTGATTGTTGCGTACGATCTTACATATCCAATCGTAGTCAGCTGGATCCCCCTCCAATATCTCCCGCATTCGCTTAGCGATCTTAGGGGGAATCCGCAGGTAATAGCTCTTGTGTATGTTGAGGCATGTTGAACCTTTTTTGAGTGTCACTTCCCATCTCCCGATCAAAATTGTGTGTTCATTAAACATGTTGAACACTTCAAATCAATTTAATTTGTATACAAATATTTATAATTGTCTACAAGAGACGACAAAAAAAAAAAAAAAAGGAGGGAAAATAGGGAAAATGCC
>JAFDAR010000237.1 GCA_019313735.1 Deltaproteobacteria bacterium
ATGACAGGGTTACAATATCGGCATATTTGTTTAAGTTTTCAGGTTTGCGGTGTATCCGATTTTCCATCCTGGTTTGTTTGCTATATGCCTTAAGAACACTTTCCACCTGATAGGTTGATATTGTCACTGCATACCTCCCACGTTACGAGACCTTAAGAAAAATTGAACTTTCAAAATTCTCTAACTTAACGATCGGCAAAAAGATTTAAAACTTTAGAAAATTTATGCATTCCCACGCAGGAGCATGGGTACGAGACAATTGGCACACAAATTGCTTTGACCGAAGGTTCAGGGTTGAAGGTTGTCAGGAAAAAACGGGAGCCGGGGATCAGAAGATTAGAGGGTTTCCTCGTTCCCATGCTCCAGCGTGGGAATGCATACCGTAAACCGGTTACCTATTGAGGTGGTGGCGATGACTTTTTTCAGATCAGAGATATTGCATGGCAGATTCCTTATTCTTCTTGCTTTAACGACATTGTTCGTTTTTCTGCCTGTTTCGGTTTCGGGAAGCTCCGGCAGTGAGGCTGAAGATGAATATCACGGTTTTTATGTGGTGTCTTCGTATAAAAATTTTGATGCTGCCGCAGCGCTGGTCGACACGCTGAGGGCGCAGGGCTATGATCCTTTTTGTAAAACGGTGAACATTCCGAAGAAAGGGGAATGGCGCCATGTATTTGTAAAGAGGTATAAAAATAACGGCGAGGCATTGATGGCAGGAAAGAGATTAAGAAGGAAGGGTGTAATTAAGAGTTTAATAATGATGGAAACTCCTGCTGTTCCCCCTGTTCCCGCTTCAGCAAAAAAGAAGCTGGATTCGCGGAACATAAAAGATGTTGCATTGCTGCCCGATAAAGAGATTATGCCAGCCGATAAAAATGTTGTGCAACCAAGTCCAAAAGAGATTGTGTTGCCTGATAAAGAGGATCCAGACTTGGAGATGGTCGGAAAACCGCATGACGGTGCCATGACCGATTTCACTGCCGGAAGATACGAAGACGCATTGGGCAAATTCAAAGAGATAATTAAAACTGAGAAGAATGAAACCGCGCTGAGGCGCATAGCTGATTGTTATTATTTTTTAGGAGAAAAGGGTGATAACCGCTATCTTTCGAAAGCCGTTGATCAATACAGAAACATCATCCGGAACTATCCCGGCTCAGGGAAGGAAAACGCGCAGGCCATTTACAGACTTGCCGTAAGTTACAGCCGCCTGAATCTTTATTACGAAGCATTAATAGAATTTAAAAATCTCTGTTCGAAATATTCTGAATCGGACTACATCCCCGAATCTTTATACATGATGGGTAAAATGTATTACAGGACAAAAAAATTTAACGAAGCAATCGGGAAGTTTAAAGAATATATAAAAAGATTTCCGGCTGGCATACATGTCAGGGCCGCATATTTCAGTGTGGGAGATTGCTATTCCCAAATGCGTCAATTTCGTGACGCTGATGTCTGGTACGGCGACGCTTTGGAAAGGTGGCCCGCCCTGGAAGATATTCCGGAAGACACTCTATCAAATCTGGGATCGCATTGGTTTCAAGTCGGAAAGTACGATAATGCTCTGAATATTTTCTTTGTTTATCTGAATCTGTTTCCCGACGGCAAACATTGCAGGAACGCTCTTTATATGATCGCACGCTCCTTTGAGGAAACGGGCCGATTACGTTCCGCCCTTAAAGTGCTCAGTCTGGTGGTTGAGCGGTATCCCGGAAGCAGGGAAGCCCGGAGAAGCGCGCTCACTATGGCGAATATCAGGGTTTCATATCCGGAAATAAAATTGCCGGCGAATATCTTTCCGGGAATGGATTATTACTCGGCTCCGATCGAGGCATACGACAAAATGGCAGGAAAACTTTCCGATCTCGACATGGAGGAAGAACTGGTGTTTCGGAAGGGGGAAGCCCTGACAAAAAGGGGAAGGCACAGGGAGGCATTTGATAACTACAGGCTCCTTCTGGATAAATTTCCTTATGGAACATACAGGAAGGCAGGCGAGAAAAATCTCATATTAAGCGCGGGACGCCTGATTGATTTTTGGAGGCGTATTTTAATTTTGACAGAAAAGTTTTGTTCAGGAGAGGTGATTTTGACATGCTGTTCAAGATCGGAGACAGCCTGAAAAAAATGGGTCTGGCAGACCACGCTTCCGGATTCTTCGGGGAAATGATTAAGGTATTTGAAAAGGATAAAAGGATAAACAAGCTTTTTCTTGCCGCGGCGGAGGTTGATTATGACAGGGGAGATTATGAAGACG
Organism: Deltaproteobacteria bacterium; assembly: GCA_019313735.1. GTDB lineage: Bacteria > Desulfobacterota > Syntrophia > Syntrophales > UBA2210 > UBA2210. The sequence continues at coordinate 2,261 of JAFDAR010000237.1, forward strand.
CGAAGAATAGATTGAAGGGGCTGCTTAAAGAAAAATCAGGGGCGGATAAAAGGACAGTGGCGGCGGCCGTGAAACTGATGGGGGATATTTCTTGCAAAGAAGGGCTTTTCAAAGAGGCAGCCGGCTTTTACTCGGAAGTTCTGGGTTGCGAAGCAGGGGTTGAGGATATTGCGGTTGTCCGTAATGCTATTCATCCGCCCTTATAAATTATGAAAGGGTTTTGAAAAAATGTAAAGGCAAGGCGCAAAAATGTTCCGCTCCTGTGATCACAGGTTCTTATGAGGGAGCGGGAGATTGCCTGTATGGTAAAGGGAAATACCGGCAGGCGATCCTGATGTACGAACAGTCTATGAAGGGTATTCCCGAGGACAAACAGAGCATGTGGACCATAATCAATATAGCGCGGGGATACGCAAATCTGGGCAATAAACCTATGGCTGACAAATTATTCAGTTCATTAAAAGAGGGAAGCGGTGATGAATTCCGGTCGAGAGTGGCGGATTATTATGCGGCAGGAAATGACTGAACAGGGCGATAAAGAAAGAAGGGGTCAGGGTTAACAGTTTACGGTTCTGGAAACCGGAAACCGGAAACCGGAGGCATGGCGCACAGGCAGGAGAGCCCCCGTTTTTACAACAGCCATTTGAGGACTTTCTCATCTCGTTCCCATGCTTCTGCGTGGGAATGCATAACGAAACGCGGACAGGAGGAGAGCTTGTTTCTACAACAGCCATTTGAGGACTTTGATCGGGCAACCGTAAGATTGCAGAAGGCCTTTGCCGATCTGGAGGAGAAATTTGAAAATATAAACAGGGAACTGGATCGCAAGAACACAGAACTGCAAGAGACCCTGGCAGAGAAAGAAAAGATAAGCAGTTATCTTCAGAACATCCTCGAGAGTCTCACAACCGGCGTGGTGGTGACGGATATGGAAGGAAAAACAACGATGATGAACCGGTGCGCCGAGGTGTTTACAGGGTTTTCGAGAGAAGATGCCGTGGGAGTAAATGCAAGTTTGCTGTTTAAAAACAAAATTTCATCCGATCATGAAGGCTGCTTCGGCCTCGAATGTTTTGACGGTGGCATGGGAGAGAAAATAAGACTGAAAGGAAGGATATTGGAAGTCTTCGGTTCCGCCGTCAAAGCGAGAAATGGGGAGGAAACAGGAAAGGTTATTGTCCTGCGCGACATTACAAAGCTCGAGAAATTGGAAGCAACAGTGAAAAGGACGGAAAAACTTGCCGTAATGGGTGAAACTGTGGCGAACATTGCCCACGAAATAAGAAATCCTTTGGGGAGCATAGAACTTTTTGCTTCTTTGCTGATAAAGGATCTGAAAGAGCAGAAAAACCGCGACAGGGCATCACATATCGTAAGTTCTGTCAGGGATATGGACAACAAGATATCCAATCTGCTTCTCTTTGCGAGAGACCGGAAGCCGCCGATGAAAAATGTCAATGTCCATAACGCGCTTAAAGAGGTTATAGCTTTTTCCGAACAGATTATCAAAAAAGAGAATATCCTTCTCACTGTAAATTATGAAGATGTCGATCCGATAATTGCCGGCAATGCCGAGATGCTGAAGCAGGTATTTCTGAATCTGATACTGAACGCCATGCAGGCGATGCCGGAGGGAGGGAATCTTTATATTGAAACGCGAGGTTCTGATGGCAGCTATGAAGGGGGGACTTGCGGTTCAAATGTAGAAATCAGGTTTATGGACACCGGTTGTGGAATACCCGCTGAAAGCATAAAAAAGATATTTGACCCCTTTTTTACCACAAAGGGAAAGGGGGCGGGCCTTGGTCTTGCCATAGTCCACAATATTATAGATATTCACGGCGGTTCGATAGATGTGGAGAACAACAAAGGCGGCGGGGCAGTTTTTAATATTACATTTCCAATGATTATAACAGGGATCAGAGATCAGGAATCGGGGGTCAGGGGTTCTCGTTCCCATGCTCCTGCGTTGGAATGCATATAGCCCCCGACCCCATGACCCCTGACCCCTGAATTATGGAGCACTATGGAAACAAAAAAGATCTTAGTTGTTGATGATGAGCCCTCGATGAGGATTGCCCTTTCCGAATCTCTAAAGAGCTGCGGATATAAAGTTGAAACTTCAGAGAGCGGCGCGGATGCCCTGGCAAAATTTCAGGAGGGTAAATTTGAAGTTGTCATAACCGACATGAGAATGCCCGGGATGGGCGGCATGGAGGTCCTGCGGGGAATTAAAAAGATTTCTTCCGAGACTCCTGTTATCGTCATAACGGCTTACGGGACGGTCAACACCGCGGTCGAGGCGATGAAAGAAGGGGCGGCGGATTTTATCATGAAGCCTTTTTCAGTAGATCATCTGGAATCGCTTGTTAAAAAAGTGGTGGCTGAAAAAGA
>JAFDAR010000011.1 GCA_019313735.1 Deltaproteobacteria bacterium
GCGGCGGCCCTGATAAACCGCGCTATCGGCGACCGGATGAAGGCCATTTTTGTAGATAACGGTCTTCTGAGAAAGGGTGAAGTGGAGGAAATACGCTCCATGTTCACCGATGATTATCCCTTCAATTTTCAAATCGTGGACGCCGCGGACCTGTTTCTTGATGAACTGAAGGGGGTAGCTGACCCCGAGGCTAAACGGAAGGTCATAGGGAAAACCTTTATCGACGTATTCTCTGAAGCGGCAGAGGATATAAAGGGCGCAAAATTCCTGGCGCAGGGCACGCTCTACCCGGACATCATAGAAAGCCGGCCGGCAAACGGAGGGCCTTCATCCATGATAAAGAGTCACCACAACGTGGGTGGACTGCCGAAAGATCTCAACTTTGAGTTGCTCGAACCCCTGAAAGAACTTTTCAAGGATGAGGTGCGCCTCCTCGGAAAAGAGCTGGGACTGCCCAGGAAACTCCTCACCCGACAGCCATTTCCGGGACCCGGACTGGCGGTGCGTATAATAGGCGAAATCACCAGAGACAACCTGGCCATACTGCGAGAGGCGGACCTGATAGTGCGGGAAGAGATAGAGATCTACGATAAGAAGAATGAGATATGGCAGTTTTTCGCCGTTCTGCTGCCGGTCAAGAGCGTCGGCGTCATGGGCGATGAACGCACCTACGCCAACGTGGTGGCGCTGAGGGCCGTGACAAGCATGGACGCGATGACGGCGGATTGGGCAAGGATTCCCTACGATGTTCTTGGGCGCATATCCTCAAGGATAATCAACGAAATAGATGGAGTGAACCGTGTCGTGTATGATATAAGCTCAAAACCACCGAGCACAATAGAATGGGAGTGAAAAGGGGACGACCTGCAGCCGACCCGCGGATCTACAAAAAAACAGACAATTTGGGAGAACTTGATATGAATAAGATATTTTCTTTTACAGGAGCAAATAAGATAGTTTTCGGGGACGGGACATTTGAGCAATTAGCTGAGCACATACGGGATCTTGGAGGGAAAACGCCACTGATAGTCCTCGACAGAAGTCTTTCCCTCGCGGGACTGGGGAAAAGGGTGTCCGGCTATCTTGAAAAGGCCGGCATGGGCGCGGTCATCTTTGACAGGGTGGAGGGGGAACCTCCTCTGGAACTGGCCGATGAAGGCGCCATGGCAGCCGCGGACGGAAAATGCGACACAGTCGTTGGAATCGGCGGCGGAAGCACCATGGACGTGGCGAAGGCCGTGGCGGTTATCACGGCCAACAAGGGAAAGGCCAAAGACTATCTGGGTCTAAACATGATCCCGGAACCGGGCCTTCCCACTATCATGGTTCCGACAACCGCCGGCACCGGGAGTGAAACAACCTTCACCTCCGTTTTCATAAGAAAGGATCTGAATAAGAAGGAGGGGATGAACAGTCCGTATCTGTATCCCGATATCGCCCTCCTCGACCCGGAACTGACCCTGAGCATCCCATCAAATGTTACCGCGACCACAGGCATTGACGCCCTGTGCCACGCCATAGAATCATATACCTCGATCACGGCGAGCCCCATGAGCGAGATGGTGTCGCTGGAGGCGATCGACCTGATCTCATCGAACCTGCGGACCTGCGTCCACAACGGGGCCGATCTGGAGGCAAGAGGGCAGATGCTTCTTGGAAGCCTGTACGCCGGGCTGGGGCTGGCAAATGCCGGCGTTACCGCGGTGCATTCCCTCTCCTATCCGCTTGGAGGCATGTATGGAATCCCACATGGACTGGCCAACACTCTTCTCCTTCCGGCGGTTATGAACTTCAATCTCCCGGGGGCGCTGGAAAAGTTCGCCGTGATTGCCGAAGTCATGGGCGAGCCCACGGATGACCTTTCTCTGAACGATGCCGCGGGTCTGGCCGTCGGCGCGGTAGAGGACCTGATCGATGACTGCGGCATATATGACAGCCTGGAGACGCTGGATATAGAGGAGGAAGATTTTCCAAAGCTGGCAAAGGCCGCTATGACTGTGGCCAGACCGCTCGCGAACAACCCGCGCAGGATGACGGAGGAAGATGCCATAGAGATATACAATGACGCATATTAAAATAGGGTTCAAGGAGTCGAGGAGTCAAGGGATCAAGTGAAAGGCTAAAAAACTACAAGGAACCTAAAATACACAACCGGAGGCAATAAAAATGGCAGGATCTGAACTTATAGGAAAAGAAGAAGCAAAGGAGGTCATGGACATACTGGAGACGGGTGTCTTCATGCGATATGGGTTTGATGAAGAGCGAAAGGGTGTCTTCAAGGTAAAGGAATTTGAAAAGGCATTCGCTGACTATCTGGGCATTGGTTATACCCTGGGCGTAACATCCGGATCCGCGGCGCTGAAGGTTGCCTTGACAGCCATGGATGTAGGGCCCGGCGATGAGGTTATCGCTCCCGCGTTTGATTTTATCGCCACCTATGAGGCGATACTGGAAGTGGGTGCAATACCGGTAATGGGCGACATAGACGATTCGCTGAATCTTGACCCGGACGATATCGAATCAAAGATAACACCCTTCACGAAATGCGTGATTCCGGTGCACATGTGCGGGGCTGCCGCGCGGATAGATAGAATCATGGAAGTTGCGAAAAAGCACAACCTACCCGTCCTCGAGGACAACGCCCAGGCCTGCGGGGGGACTTATCATGGAAAGAAACTGGGAACATTCGCGGACATGGCGATCCTGAGCTTCGATTACTACAAGACTATGACCACTGGCGAGGGGGGCATGGTACTGACGAACAGCAAAGATCTCTATGACAGATCCGACTGGTACCATGACCACGGCCACGACCACAATCCCAATGTGGGGAGAGGCGACGAGGGAAGATCCTTTCTCGGCTTCAACTTCCGCATGAATGAATTCCAGGGGGCGGTCGGTCTGGCCCAGCTCAGAAAACTGGACTACATCATCGCCGAGCAGCGCAAGAACAAGGCAGCCATTAAGGATGCCCTGGGTGCGGTGAGCGGGATCGGGTTCAGAAAACTGTTCGACCCCGACGGTGATACCGCGACGTTCCTGGGTTTCAATCTTTCGGATGAGAAAACCACGAAACGCTTCCAGAAGCTCCTCGCCGAAAGGGGCGTGGGCACGATATACTACCGCGAAAACACCTGGCACTACGCCCCGATGTGGGAACATCTTATCGCGCGGGCAACCGCCAATTCAAAAAAGTTCCCCTTCACCAACCCGATGTACAAGGGAAAGGTCGAGTACCGCGTGGAGGACATCCCCCACGCCGAAGAGATCATGGCCCGTACACTCTTCATGATCATACCGGTCAGGATGGCTGAAGAGAAGATGAATGAGACCATACCCGCGAGATATCAGTCATCGCGATTCGAGGGAAAGCCGCTGGCGGATATATGCGGCAAACCCATGATACAGCACGTGTATGAAAAGGCGGTTGGGGTTGACATGGTGTCGTACGTCGCGGTGGCCACGGATGATGAACGCATCTTCGAGCGGGTGAAGGGCTTCGGGGGAAACGCCGTCATGACCTCCGCCCGTCACCGGTCCGGAACGGACAGGATCGCGGAGGCCGCGGAGGACCTCGGCTTGAATGATTCGGATATTATTGTGAACATCCAGGGCGACCAGCCCCTTTTCGAGTCTGTCCAGATAGAGGAGGTAGCCAGGCCCCTTCTGGACGACCTGTCATTGAACTTCTGCACCCTCATATACGAGATAAAGAGGGAAGAAGAGATACACCATCCCAACGCGGTAAAGGTTGTCTTCGACAAGGATCACTTCGCCCTCTACTTCTCCCGGGCGACAATTCCCTATGACCGCGACAAGAAAGAAATGATCCCCTACTACAAACACCACGGGATATACTCATACCGGAGGTCGTTTCTGCGGATATTCACAAGCCTGGAAGTGGGGCATCTGGAAAAAACAGAGTCTCTTGAACAACTGCGGGCACTGGAAAACGGGTACAGGATAAAGGTTGTCGAGACCCTCCACGACTCCGTGGAGGTGGACACACCGGAGGAACTCGCGCGGGTCTGTGCCATCGTCGCCGGCGAAATGTATCTAAAATAAGGTAGTTGGGAACTACACAACTGAAAGCGTCATGCTACTCGTTTCTATCGCAACGAATAGCAGCTTTGCCGTGCCTGGTTGTAGTCTTCATTCCTGAAAAAAGGGCATTTCTGGATGGACACTTATTGGTCATTCGATTTGTCATTCTGGTTAAGATAGTCCATGACCTTTTGCCGAACCGATTCAGGGAGCTTGATGCCTATGGCGTTAAGCCGGTTTTCGTATTTGTCGAAGGAGCGGGTGTTCTGGGAAGTGTTGATGAAAATCTTCAAGTAGGACTGTATGCTGCCTTCCAGTTCTGACCTAAAATCCATATCCTTGTTGAGAAGATCCTCCACGGGAGAGATCACCCGGTAATTTATGGGGCGGCAAATGGAACGATATGACACGAAGCGCTGTGTCATTTCGCATTCATAATTCTTTTCCTGAATTGCTCTTTCCACCACTCCAAGGTTGATACAGTCCATTATATGGAAGGCATAATCGGGCCGGAGGACCTCCTCCAGGAGCGCCTGGGCCTTTTTGTACTGAGTGCACTCGCTCAGATCAGTGACGTCTTCAGGGCAGCGAATATACAGGACAAAATCAATGTCCGAATCGGCCTGACAAACACCCATGTTGGTGGAACCGAGGACATCCATACCTATGTCACCCTGAATCTTTTCTTCGATGAGTTTCGCTACTTCCTCCAGTTTGTCCAGTCGTTCTTCTGTTTCGTCCGTCTGGAACATCCGGTAGAACTGTTTGATCTCATTATAGAGTTGGATCTCAGAGATATGGGAATACTTCTTGGTTTTCATATCGTAGTTTTCCCCGGCCTTCAGTGCGTTGTAACGCTCTTGATCGATGATCTTTTCGATCCATCGCCCCTTTTCCTGAAAATAATCGATTACGTCGTATATCCGGTCATCTACCAGCTTTTTAAAGATGATCTTCTGGATGGCGTGGTTGTCAAATTCCAAGGAATAAAAGAAACCGCCCTCCGACACCCCGCCGGTCAAGAGTGTCACCTCGCCAAAGTTGGATGGATTCAGATAGACGGTCTTTTCGCTGATCTGGAAGCCCCAGTCTGCGTGAACATGACCGGTCAGACAGGCCAGGACGGGGTTATTGTCGCAGAAGCTGCGAAGGGTCGGGGAGCCGGACGGGCCGAACTGCAGCACATGGTCGTGGATCCCGTGTGCGGGGATAGTTCACCACATATCTCTCCGGAATGCCGGGTGTCCAGATGTCCGCCCCTCCATAGCCGGCAATTTTCAATCCCTGGACATTGTGCCAGTGGAGGTGCAGGTCCCTCTCGTGCAAAGAAGTGTATTTCAGATCCATGTCGTAGTTCCCCGGTAGTGAAAAAACGGGGGTTGTCTGCTTTATGGCCATTATGTTCTCCAGCACCTTGTATTTCTGCTGAAGGACACGCCGGGCACGGATGGTGTACTGCTGATACTTTGAGCCCTTCTCTTCAATAAAGGATTGCAGTTCGTGATAGTCGATCGCGGTATTCATGGTGTAAAAAGGGATATCTATGAGATCACCGGCGATGATGTACAGATCGGCCACGGTCTCGGATAAAAGCACCTTGACCCGTTCAAAGGCACCATGAATGCATAGATCAGTCTCATATGTAAAACCCCCTTATTTTGAAAAGCATCAAATCAATGACGCTCGCTGAAAACGAATAAAATGATGTTTCCCGATGGCAAAATCCATCGGAATCTTTGGGTAGTTTTGGTCAATTAAGCTCATTTGGGATACCCCGCTGCTTGCGACGGCAGGTTCATTATTTATAGCATTATTTATAGTATAGTGACTTGCTCTTGGGATATTGTACTACATTTTAACTCAGAAATCTCCATTTTCTGCTCTTGTTTCATGAATGTCGCTGATGCTGGCGGGCAGGTCGGTTATCCCGCTCGTCAATTCATGGAGAAAAAGAATGTAGAAAAAGTATGTTGACATCATGCAGCCCCCGTGATTATTTGTGGCGATACAGGCAGGAGAAGGTAGGGGGACATGCTTTTTCCGGATGACAGGGACTTGGAGAATGACAATCGCAGCTTACTCACACGAAACAGCAAAGAACCAGGTAGTTTCCATTATCGACTACGGAGCCGGAAATCTAACGTCGGTCGCAAGGGCATTGAGGTATATCGGCGTAACCTGCAAAATTACCAATCAGCATAAAGAGATCCTTTCATCCGAAAGGGTTATATTTCCGGGTGTCGGCGCCGCGGGAAAGGCAATGGAAGTCATTAGGCGCGGAAACCTTGACAGTGTGATACACGAGGTTGTCGAGCAGAAAAAGCCGTTCCTCGGAATATGTCTGGGTGCGCAGGTTATATTGGGGAGAAGTGAAGAGGATAATACCTCATGCCTGAACATAATCCCCGGCACAACCAGAAGATTTCCGGACAGAGGGATCAAAATCCCGCATATGGGGTGGAACGACATATCCGTTGTTCGCAGTCACCCCCTGCTCAAAGGGGTGGATAGGAGGGCTCAATTCTATTTTGTCCATTCATACTATCCCGCGCCCGAACAGGAAGAGGACATCATAGCAACGACAGACTATGGGAGCTCTTTTGCATGCATAATAGGCCGTGATAACGTTGTAGCCACACAATTTCACCTCGAAAAGAGCGGCCGGAACGGCCTGAAGATGCTGAAAAATTTTTGCAACTGGGACGGTAAGGTATAGATATGCTGAGTAAAAGAATCATCATCTGCCTCGATGTCAGAGAAGGAAAGACCACTAAAGGCATCAGATTCAAAGGGAATATAGACATAGGGGACCCGGTTGCCATGGCCGGGGAATATTACAGGCAGGGTGTGGATGAACTTGTCTTCTATGACATTACAGCCTCATCCGATAAAAGGGATATTATTATAGATGTGGTCGAAGAAGTAGCGAAAAACATATTCATACCCTTTTCGGTGGGAGGCGGCATCCGCTGTCTGGATGACATGCACAGGGTGCTGGATGCCGGGGCTGAAAAAATCAGTATCAATACCGCCGCAGTACAGAACCCCGATCTCATTTACATGGGTGCCAGGACATTCGGCAGCCAGTGCATAGTACTGGGAATGGATGTAAAGAAGGTGAATAAAACTTCGGCCATACCTTCCGGGTATGAGATATACATAAATGGCGGAAGGACGCCGGTGGGTATCGATGCCGTAGCGTGGGCAAAAAAAGCTGTGGATCTGGGCGTCGGCGAGATATGTCTCAATTCAATTGACGCGGATGGCACAAACGCTGGATACGAACTTGTTCTGACATCCCTTATATCCAGTGTTGTTTCCATACCGGTAATCGCATCCGGAGGAGCGGGCACGCCTGAACACCTGAGAGATCTGTTCAGAACATCGGACGCCGGCGCGGCGCTCATCGCTTCGATGGTCCATTACCGGCGCTACACGGTGGCTCAGATAAAGGAATATCTCTCGAAAGAAGGTATCCCCGTCCGCGAATTCATTTGATCGACCCGCCACGGGGAACGATTGGCTGAAATCACCCAGATATGTAAAATTCATCGATATCCTTTATCATGGATCCTGGGACGCAGGCCCTGTGAGACTGGAGTTGCCCCACTATCTATATAGTAACTGCCTTCTTTTTATCTTATTCAAACAATAGGTGACATAATCATATTGCAGCTTTGGGGTGACATAATCATATTGCAATAACAATTTGACAAAAAACTCTTGACAAATACACTTTTTAGATTTAGTCTCCCACTCTTGTGTTCAAAGGGATGGGAATGCGGTCGGGTTGTGTTAGAAAATTCCTTGTAATATACATAAGTTAACACTTGCTGGCGTAGCTCAATTGGTAGAGCAGCTGATTTGTAATCAGCAGGTCGCGGGTTCGAGTCCCATCGCCAGCTCCAGTTACTGCTGATTAGCGTGGAGGGGTTCCCGAGTGGTCAAAGGGAGCAGACTGTAAATCTGCCGGCGAAGCCTACGGAGGTTCAAATCCTCCCCCCTCCACCATATTTTTGTAAATTTGAGTTTGCAGGAGGCGGGAATAGCTCAGTGGCTAGAGCGTCAGCCTTCCAAGCTGAGGGTCGCGGGTTCGAATCCCGTTTCCCGCTCCATTTTTTTGATTTATCAGGGTGTGGAAGAGGAGTTTTGTTGGCCCACGTAGCTCAGTCGGTAGAGCACATCCTTGGTAAGGATGAGGTCACCAGTTCAATCCTGGTCGTGGGCTCCATTTTGGTGAAAGCAGGCTTATTGAAATGAGAGATATTGTTATTCTTGCATGTGGTGAATGCAAACAGAGAAATTACACTACGACAAAGAACAAGCGAATTACGAAAAATCGTCTTGAGATGAAGAAATATTGCAAATTCTGCCGGTGTCATACAATGCACAAAGAGACAAAATAAAATGTCCGTTTGTGTCTCATGATATGCCGGGTGGCGGAGTTTTTCAGTGGTGTTGGTGCTGTGATTCGGGAATGCCCCTTTGTGTAATTCCGGGATCTCAAAATAAGGGTATGTTGTTTGGAACAGGCCAGTAGCTCTAATGGCTAGAGCACCGGACTCCAAATCCGGGTGTTGGGGGTTCGAGTCCCTCCTGGCCTGCCATTATGTTTTTGCCGGGTTTGTCTGATGGAAAAGATTAAATTAATGATAAGCAGGATAAGACACTTCTTGAGGGAGGCAAAGGTTGAGCTGAAGAAAGTAACATGGCCAACCCCGAAGGAGGCACTTGCCTCGACTTCTGTCGTGATAGTTGTGGTTATTATTGTGTCTCTATTTCTAGGTATAGTGGATCTCGGTCTTACCAGAATAATAAGATTGGTTTTGGGTTAAAGGTATGGCTTTCAACTGGTATGTTGTTCATACGTACTCGGGTTTTGAAAACAGGGTGAAGCATTCTCTGGAGGAGAGGGTGGCCATTTCTGGTATGCAGGATTGTTTTGCCGACATACTGATACCGGAGGAGGAGGTGGTCGAACTCAAAAAAGGTGAGAAGAAGACCTCGAAGAGAAAGTTTTTCCCCGGGTATATACTTGTAAATATGGAGTTGAACGATGATACGTGGCACATAGTAAAAGACACTCCCAAAGTTACTGGTTTTATAGGAATGAAGGACAAACCGTCGCCTGTATCGGATGAATCTGTCCAACTGCTGAGGACCAGAATAGATGAGGGTACATTGAAACCCAGCCCGAAGTTTAAATTTGAGTTTGGAGATCATGTGAGGATTGTGGATGGTCCCTTTATAAATTTTGATGGGGTGGTTGATGAAGTCAAGCCGGAAAAGGGTAAATTGAGAGTTATAGTGAGTATCTTTGGCAGATCAACACCTGTGGAACTGGATTTTATACAAGTTGTTCAAAATTAGAGAAATTGTAAGAAGATTTCGAAAATGGAAATGAGTAAAGGGGAATCTAATGGCTAAGAAGGTTATCGCGAGTATCAAGCTTCAGGTCCAGGCCGGCAAGGCCACACCATCGCCGCCTATTGGTCCTGCCCTGGGCCAGCACGGGGTTAATATAATGGAGTTCTGTAAGGCCTATAATGCCCTCACACAGAATCAGGAAGGTATGATAATACCGGTTGTGATAACCGTGTATGCCGATAAATCATTTACCTTTATTACCAAAACGCCGCCGACATCCGTTTTGTTAAAACAGGCGGCAAAGATTGCCAAGGGCGCGGGAGATCCCAAGAGAGAAAAGGTGGGGGCAGTAACCCCTAAGCAATTAAGGGAAATCGCCGAGATAAAATATGAGGATTTGAATGCTATAGATATTGAGGGAGCTATGGCTATTGTAAAAGGGACTGCAAGGTCCATGGGTATTGAGGTTGCCAAATAAATTTACTTCGGGGTTTTATTGAGATGTCTAATACAGGTAAGAGATACTTGGAAGAGAGAAAAAAGGTAGAATCTGGAAAACGCTATCCGTTGAAGGAAGCTGTGGAGCTTGCTGTAGATACAGCAAGGACAAAATTTGATGAGACGGCTGATATTGCCATTAAACTGGGTGTAAATCCCAAGCACGCGGATCAAATGATAAGGGGGAGTGTGGTTCTTCCCAATGGGCTTGGCAAGCCCGTGAGAGTGCTTGCTTTCGCAAAAGGAGACAAGGAAAGAGAAGCCCTTGATGCCGGAGCGGACTTTGTCGGTTCGGACGATCTTATTGAAAAGATTAAGGGCGGATGGCTGGAATTTGACAGGGTTGTTGCCACTCCGGATATGATGGGCAGTGTTGGAAAAATAGGCAAGATTCTGGGGCCGCGTGGTTTGATGCCCAACCCCAAGGTTGGTACTGTGACTTTTGACGTAAAGAACGCGGTTGAAGAACTTAAAGCGGGCAAGGTTGAGTTCAGGGTGGAAAAAGCGGGAATTGTTCACAGTCCTGTGGGGAAGGCCTCTTTCGGAGCGGATAAGTTGACGAAAAACATCCTGGCGTTGGTGGAATCCATAGTGAAGCTGAAGCCTGCCTCCAGCAAAGGGATATATCTAAAAGCCATCTCTCTCTCCACTACCATGGGCCCTGGGATTAAAATAGATCCTGTGGATGTAAGAAATATCTTAAAGGCTGGGTAAAAAAACAAACAAGAAGTCAGAGACAGCAGGTACAAAATGTTTAAGCGAGCACTGGGTCGGCCTGCCGAGACTATGAGGAAGTTTGATCAGTATCTTTTCCTGTATAGCGGTCTGACTTTCAGAGAATCTTGATCGTCTCCGGACGACAGGGTGTCTTGAAATTCAAACATTGAAAGGAGGCCACGTATTGAATAGGAGTACTAAGGAACGCGTTGTTGCCGAGCTTCATAAGAAGCTTAAGGATGTAAATCTGGCGATTCTTGCGGATTACAGCGGCATCAAGGTTAAGGATATCACCGATCTGAGAAATGAGTTGCGCAAGGCAGACAGTGAACTTAAGGTGGTAAAGAATAATCTTTTAAGTATCGCTTTGAAGGACACGGAGTTTACCCTGCTGAATGACCATCTCAAAGGTCCCAGGGCGCTCATGATGAACTTTGGAGATGTGGTTGAGCCGACCAGGATACTTGTTGAATTTGCCAAAAAGAATGACCGGCTTGAGATCGAAGCGGGTGTGCTGGATGGCACACTTTTAAGCAGGGAACAGATATTGGTTTTGGCCAAATTGCCGAGCAGAGATATCCTTCTCGGGAAATTACTCTCTGTCCTGGTTGGAGCACAGACCCAGCTTGTCACGGTTTTGAGTGCTGTTCCCAGAGGACTTGTACAGGTGCTTGAGGCACATAGAATGAAGAAAGAAGAAAATTAAACATACAGGAAAGGATGTAGCAAAAAATGGCAACAGCAAAAAAAATCACGAAAGACGATGTTATAAGTTTTATCGAAAATATGACGGTTCTCGAACTGTCGGAAATGGTTAAGGAACTGGAAGAAAAACTTGGTGTTTCTGCAGCAGCCCCGGTGGCTGCAGTAGCAGCCGGACCGGCAGCTGCAGCTCCGGCGGAGGAAAAAACTGAGTTTGATGTTATACTCACAGGATTCGGCGATCAGAAGATCCATGTTATCAAGGTTGTCAGGGCTGTAACGGGCTTGGGCCTTAAGGAGGCCAAGGATCTGGTTGAAGCTGCGCCCAAGGCGGTTAAAGAGGGCGTATCAAAGGACGAGGCTGAAGAGATAAAGACCAAGCTGGAAACAGTGGGCGCAAGTGTAGAAATTAAATAAACATCGGAAGCAGTTACTAAAAACTAAAAAGGGATTCAAGATTATGGGTCCCGAAGCCAGAGACCAGAAAGAAATTAAAGAGATTTTTTTCTATTCTGGCTTCTCTATTTATGAAGGATAAACTATTATAAGGATCAATATGGGTACTTATAGAAAGAGTTTCGGCCGTATAAAGAAGGTAGTTGAGATACCTGATCTCATAGAAATTCAGACAAGGTCTTATAAAAAATTTCTCCAGGCCGATGTGAAACCTGAAGAGAGGGAGAGTGTTGGTCTTCAAGGGGCCTTTAAAAGCGTCTTTCCCATTGTGGATTTTGGGGGGAAATGCTCCCTGGAGTTTGTCAGCTATAAGATAGGGGATCCCAGGTATGATGTCAGGGAATGTACGCAGAAAGGAATGACCTATAATGCCCCGCTGAGGGTTATAATCAGGCTTGTTGTGTTCGACAATGGACGGGGGGGTGACGAACAACATAAGACCATAAGGGATATAAAAGAGCAGGAGATATACTTCGGCGAGATTCCATTGATGACCGATAAAGGTACTTTTAATGTCAATGGTACCGAGAGGGTTATCGTAAGTCAGCTGCATCGATCGCCGGGCATATTTTTTGATCATGACAAGGGGAAGACCCATGTGAGTGGGAAGCTTATATATTCGGCAAGAATTATACCCATAAGGGGTTCATGGCTTGATCTTGAGTTCGATCCGAAGGATCTTCTCTATGCCAGAATAGACAGAAGAAGAAAAATGCCGGCCACGGTACTCCTCAGAGCCATGGGATACTCCGCTGAAGAGTTGATGGAGTACTTCTATAATATTGAAAAAGTTGTCCTGAGCGGCGACAAAATATCTTTGGTGGTAGAGGACAGTCTCATTGGCGAGAGGGTACCGGAAGACATTAAAAATAATCAAACTGGTGAGGTGTTGCTGAAAGAGGGAAGAAAGATTTCAAAGGCGTTTTTGAAAAAGATAACTGATGCGGGTGTGGAGCTTATGGATGTAAGCGAGGATTACATCGTTGGTAGGGTCCTTGCCTCAGACGTAGTGGATCCTGAAACCGGCGATGTTCTTCTGAAATGTGCCAATGAACTAAGCGCAGATGGTATGGAGTTATTGCGCGAAAAAAACATTACGGAGGTCAGATTTATTCAACTTGATGAGGAGGGGACGAATTCCTATATCAGGAATACCATGCTCATAGATAAAATCGAGACCGAAGAGGATGCTGTCGTAGACGTGTACAGGAGATTAAGACCAAGCAATCCCCCCTCTCTTGAAACCGCCCGTAGATTTTTCAATGGTCTCTTTTTCAATCATGACAGCTATGACCTGTCTGATGTTGGACGCGTTAAGATGAATTATAAGCTTCGCATGGATGTACCTTCCGGTATGACGGTCCTTCGCCGGGAGGATATCATGGAAGCTGTAAAATATCTTATCAATCTGAAGAATGGTGTGACTGATTACAGCATTGATGATATAGATCACCTCGGAAACAGAAGGGTTCGATCCGTTGGAGAACTTATAGAAAATCAATACAGGATTGGACTGGTAAGGATGGAACGCGCCATCAAGGAGAAAATGAGTCTTCTTGATATAGAAACCATGATGCCCCACGATCTTATAAACGCCAAGCCTGTTACCGCTGTAGTTAATGAGTTTTTCGGGAGTAGCCAGCTGTCTCAGTTTATGGATCAGACCAATCCTCTTTCTGAGATTACGCACAAGAGACGATTGTCGGCTCTCGGCCCGGGGGGGCTTACCCGTGAGAGGGCGGGTTTTGAGGTAAGAGATGTTCACAATACTCACTACGGGCGTGTGTGTCCTGTTGAAACGCCTGAAGGCCCCAATATCGGCTTGATTGTTTCTCTCAGTGCTTATGCCCGGGTGAATGATTTCGGTTTTATAGAGACGCCTTATAGGGTTGTGGAAGGTGGTAAAGTTCTTGACAGGATACAGTACCTTACCGCGACAGAGGAAGAAGATTACACCATAGCCCAGGCGAATGCGCCTTTTGACCCAAAGGGTAGATTTACCCAGGAGCTCATCACGGCGAGAAAAGGTGGAAACTACGTAACCGCAAGTCCGGAGGAAATAGACCTGATGGATGTGTCTCCAGGGCAGCTTGTTTCAGTTGCTGCCGGGCTTATCCCGTTTCTGGAACACGATGATGCCAACCGGGCCCTGATGGGGTCTAATATGCAACGCCAGGCTGTCCCGCTGTTGAAACCGGAGGCCCCCCTTGTGGGGACTGGTATAGGGGCAGTTGTCGCTCGGGATTCGGGCGCTGTTATTGTGGCAAAGGCATCCGGTATCGTAGAGAATGTTGATGCGGCGAGGATTGTTATCAAACGCGATACAGAAGACGGGGATGAATCCAATATTGGTGTCGATATATACAACCTTATAAAATATCAGCGTTCAAACCAGAATACCTGTTTTAACCACAAGCCAATTGTAGACAAGGGAAGCAGGGTAAAAAAAGGAGACATCATAGCCGATGGTCCGGCTACCGATAACGGCGAGCTGGCGCTGGGCAGGAACATTATGGTGGCTTTCATGTCATGGGGTGGATACAACTACGAAGATGCCATATTGATCAGTGAGAGAATCGTAAAAGATGATATCTATACTTCTGTGCATATAGAAGAATTTGAGACGGTGGCCAGAGACACAAAACTTGGCAAGGAAGAGATTACGAGAGATATTCCCAATGTGGGAGAAGATGCCCTGGGGAATCTGGATGGAAGCGGTATTGTCAGGATGGGTGTTTCAGTAAAAGCAGGCGACATCCTTGTGGGAAAGGTTACACCGAAGGGTGAAACCCAGTTGTCACCGGAGGAGAAGCTGTTGCGTGCCATATTCGGAGAAAAGGCTGGTGATGTCAGGGATACATCTCTCAGAATTCCACCCGGTGTAGAGGGAGTAGTTATAGATGCCAAGATATTTATCCGAAAGGGCACTGCGAAAGACAGCAGATCTCAGGCGATAGAAGACGAAGAGGTAGGCAGCCTCCTCAAAGACAGGGATGATGAAATCAAGATTATTACCCATAACGTAAAGAAAAAGATTTCTGAATTACTTGCGGGAAAAATCTCTGCTTCGAGACTGGTTGATCCGGATGGCAGGAAAGTCTTTCTGAAAAAGTCAGAAGCAATTACCGAAAATGCCCTTGATCTTATCCCCTTCAGGTTCTGGAAGGATATAACGATTGATGATTACAAGGCTGAAGAAAAAGTGAGATCCGCGTTAGAGGGTCTTGCGAAGAGAATAGAAACTATCGAAACATTCTTTGAGGAGAAGATAGAAACGGTGAAAACGAGCGATGAATTGCCGCCCGGTGTGATCAAACTGGTAAAGGTGTATATTGCCATAAAAAGGAAACTCTCTGTCGGAGACAAGATGGCGGGCAGGCACGGAAACAAGGGCGTGTTGTCAAGGATACTTCCGGAGGAGGATATGCCCTTCTTTAAAGATGGAACGCCTGTTGATATCGTCTTAAATCCCCTTGGTGTGCCTTCACGTATGAATGTAGGCCAAATTCTCGAAACTCACCTCGGGTGGGCGGCGAAGGGTCTGGGCGAAAAAATTCAGGTCCTTGCGGATGGGGTTGACATGGGTGTGGTGAAGAAAGAGCTGAAGGGGATATATTCCTCTTCTTCTGAATTTGATGATTTTGTGGATGGAGCCACTGACGATGAAGTCAAGAAATTCATTCACAGATTAAAAAAAGGAGTCCCTCTGGCCACGCCGATTTTTGATGGAGCTCGTGAAACTGAAATAAGGGATATGCTGAAGACAGCAGGTCTGCCTGAAACAGGTCAGACAACGCTTTTTGATGGCCGGACGGGGGAATCTTTTGATCAGAAGATAACCGTGGGAATGATCTACATGTTGAAACTCCACCATCTTGTCGACGATAAGATCCATGCGAGATCTATAGGGCCATATTCTCTGGTCACACAGCAACCACTTGGAGGAAAGGCGCAGTTTGGTGGTCAGAGACTGGGCGAAATGGAGGTATGGGCAATTGAGGCCTACGGCGCTGCCTATGCGTTGCAGGAGTTTCTTACTGTCAAGTCGGATGATGTAGCAGGAAGAACGAGGATGTATGAGGCTATAGTGAAGGGAGAGCATACCCTGGAGCCCGGATTGCCGGAGTCCTTTAATGTGCTTATCAAAGAATTGCAGGGGCTGGCTATTAATGTTGAATTAATAGAAGGTTAGTAAGGGTTTATTGTAGAACATTTTTGAGACAAAGGGAGTTTTATCCAGTGGAAGATATCTATGGTTTTTTCGAGAAGCCTAAGGATCCTGTAAGATTTAATGCCATTAAAGTATCTCTGGCCTCGGCGGAAGATATAATCTCGTGGTCGCACGGCGAGGTTAAAAAGCCTGAGACTATAAATTACAGGACATTCAAGCCCGAAAGGGATGGTCTGTTCTGTGCAAAGATTTTCGGACCGGTCAAGGACTACGAGTGTCTCTGCGGTCGCTATAAGAGAATGAAACACCGCGGTATGGTGTGCGAGAAATGCGGGGTTGAAGTCATCCAGGCGAAAGTTCGCAGGGAGAGAATGGGGCACATAGTTCTGGCCGCACCTGTGGCGCATATCTGGTTTCTCAAAAGCCTGCCCAGCAGGATAGGAAATGTCCTGGATCTTACATTGAAGGAATTGGAGCGGGTCTTATATTTTGAGTCATGGATAGTTCTTGATCCGAAGGATACCCCTCTGGAAAAGAAAGAACTTCTTTCGGAAGATCGATATCTGGAATTGATAGATGAATATGGCGATAATGCTTTTGAGGCAGGTATGGGAGCGGAATCTATCAGAAAACTTCTGGAGGAGATCAATCTGGAAGAACTGGACGATGATCTCCGTGCCGAGCTTAAAGAAGCCACTTCAGTCACCAAAAAGACAAAACTCACGAAAAGGTTGAAAGTTGTCGAGGCATTGAAGAAATCGGGGAACAGACCTGAATGGATGACCCTCACAGTAATACCAGTAATCCCTCCCGATCTGAGGCCTCTGGTCCCTCTGGATGGTGGTCGTTTTGCCACTTCCGATCTGAATGATCTCTACAGGAGAGTTATAAACAGAAACAACCGTTTGAAACGCCTGCTGGAATTAAATGCTCCAGAGATTATTATAAGAAATGAAAAAAGGATGCTCCAGGAGGCCGTTGATTGTCTGTTTGACAACGGGAGGCGTGGTCGTGCTATCACGGGTTCCAATAAGAAGAGACCTTTGAGATCTCTGTCAGATATGCTCAAGGGTAAGAAGGGAAGATTCAGGCAGAATCTGCTCGGAAAGAGGGTTGATTATTCCGGAAGGTCTGTGATCACGGTTGGACCGGATCTAAGGTTACATCAGTGCGGGCTTCCCAAAAAGATGGCGCTGGAATTATTCAAGCCATTTATCTATAGCAAGCTTGAAGAAAAGGGATACGTAACAACAGTAAAAAGTGCGAAAAAGATGGTCGAGAAAGAGGTTCCGGAAGTGTGGGATGTTCTGGATGAAGTTGTGCGTGAATATCCTGTATTGCTTAACAGGGCACCAACCCTGCACAGACTTGGCATCCAGGCTTTCGAACCCGTTCTTATTGAAGGGAAGGCCTTGCAGCTTCATCCCCTCGTTTGTACGGCATTCAATGCGGATTTTGATGGCGATCAGATGGCGGTGCATGTGCCTCTGTCGATAGAGGCACAGGTAGAGGCGAGGTGCCTTATGATGTCTACCAATAACATACTCTCTCCGGCCAATGGCAAGCCTATAATAGTTCCCAGCCAGGACATGGTCCTCGGTATATATTACATGACCAGGTCAAGGGAGTATGTA
>JAFDAR010000238.1 GCA_019313735.1 Deltaproteobacteria bacterium
AGCACCACCTCGTGCTCTCCGGCGGCAACCCGAACTGTTTTGTTCGATACTCCGACTTCCTCCGCATCGATGAAAATCCTCGCTCCTGTGGGAGTAGTTCGAACCACAAGCTTGCCGGTGGATCGAGAGGGAGTGGGTACGGGTGTGGGAGTCGGAGAAGGAACGGGCGTTGGTTCAGGCGTCGGAGCGGCGCTTTCACCGACATGTAGAGGCTTTGGCGGCCTGGGCTTCTTGCCGGTTTCAAGGTAAGTCCTTATGTTGCGTGCCATAGCTTCGATTATATCTAGTAATTGGTCTTCGGTGCATTTTCGGCATCGCTGATTCTGTGGATATATTGTGGTTCCGTTAACGTCTGCAACGCGCACGTTAATGAGATAAAGGCCGCTTTTTAGTTTTCCGATACTTCCGAGCACAATCCTGTCTGCCTTGATGAGCTTGGCGGTGTCTATGCGGCAAACCTCCTCGTCGCAATGGTCGGTCTGCGCTAGCCCCTTTTCTTTCAGTATCGCCATAGTTGTCTTTTCATCCCGCACAAGCAATTTTTTCGACTGTGATAATTCACTGACGATCATGGTGGTCATAATTTCCGCCGTGCTCTTTTCGATACCCTGTGCCTCGAGCACATACACCACTACCTTAAGGCGCTTGTCGGGTGGCTTCGCCCCACTCTGAGCCATAGTGAGTAATATCAGCAGGGTTATAAGAATGATTTTTCTGCATTTCATTGTAATCACCTCATCAAACAACCATTTCCTTTCATAAACATTGTGGCAGGCAGGAATGCCTGCCCTACTATAATTTGCCCGGTATTCACATAGTAGGGCAGACATTCCTGTCTGCCTCTTCCATGTCCTCTAATCAACATCACTTCCTTCTAAATTCAAAAACCAACCATCCCACCGACCCGGATCAGCTACCAATTCTTTATTCACAGAGTTCATATACATATAATTGAGCTTCTGGTTGAATTCATCTTCGTCCCTGATAATACGATCCATAGACTCATTCTGCCAAACCCTGCCTTTGGAGCCGCGGGACTGGTTCAGCATTCTAGCCGAAACTCCTTTAATCCCTTTCATAATCCTTGAAAGATTTATCCCTTCTTTGGGTTTAATCAAAATATGGACGTGATCAGGCATGACCGTTACCGCCCATAGTTTATAGAATTTTGGGTCTCCATTTTTTAGATGCTGAAGCACCAGCTCCCTTTCTTCTTTTGACAGAACCCCATCCGCAAGGCTAAAGGTAACAAAATAAGTGCTGCCTTCTAGCTGCCAATGAGGCAGTTTTCTCCGGGTTATTTTTAATTTTCCTGGGCCATGCATTTCCATCTCCCGCATTCTTGGCAGGCAGGAATGCCTGCCCTACTATAATTTGCCCGGAATTCACATAGTAGGGCAGACATTCCTGTCTGCCAACAATCATCATTGCTTCCTAACCGCAAAAGGAATGGCCTGTAATCTCTCATTTAACAATTCTCTCAAACGGTCGTCTTTTCCGCCTATTACGCTGTCGGAGAACTTATACTCTACCGCACCCGAGGAATGGTTGATGACAATCTCGACTCCCACAATCTTTGATATCTTTGAGATGTTTCCCGAAATTATGTAATCAGCGTCTTGAGGCGAAGAAGCTATGCCTATGCCTTTAGCTTTGAGCCACGAAGTAATTCTGGCCTGCCAGATGCTTCCCTGGCCCGCGGCGCTCTCGTTGGCTTCCTCGAATACGGATACGTAAAAGCCGGGGCCGGTGGATTGGTATCGTTTAATACTTTGCTGAAGGTTGGCCAATCGTTTCGTGAGGTCCTGGCGATTTTTGGCGGACATTCCTTCGTAGCGTTTTAATAATTTCCCCTTGTGGTCGATCAGGAATCCGCGCGGTAAAGTGTTTACTCGAAAGCCCCTTGCCGCTTTACCGTCCGGGTCCGGGGAGACGGGATACTTTATTCCCCATTGTTTAGCCAAAGCTCCGAGCTTGTTCTTATCACTCTCCTTGAAACCAATTCCTACAATCGTCAGGGCGTCGGGATATTTTGCTGTCAGTTCATTGAGGAACGGAACTTCTTTCCGGCACGGCCCGCACCAACTGGCGAAGAACGTTAGAAACACCGCCTGTCCGCGCAGCGATTTCGAGCTGTAACGCTTCCCATCCAGACACAAAAGGCTGAACTGCGGATAGCCGGAAGACTTCGTTGCGGCTATGCATAAAATCGCCACCAGACTCAAAGCTAACACACATCTTGTTTTCATAAGCATTTGCCCCCTTGACCGGTGACATTAATGAAGAAGTTTCCTGCCCGCAAGAGGACATACGGGAAATCACGTAGGGGCAGACCTGCGTGCTCATA
>JAFDAR010000239.1 GCA_019313735.1 Deltaproteobacteria bacterium
TATGAAAGAGCCAAAAAACTCCTTTCGGATAATATTGACACGCTCCATAAGCTCTCGAAGGAACTTCTTGAAAAAGAGGTGCTGAACGCCGAAGAGCTTGATGAGATAGTAGGTGAAAAAAAGAAAAAAAAGAGCAGAAAGGTCAAAGCGGGAAAAGCGGAGAAAGAGGCTTAGGTGAGGTATCTGCATATAACATCTTCTGCTCAGGCGGAGAATGAACTGAAAAGGGTTGGAGTGGACCTGCCGGGAATAGATGCCATGCTTCCCAAGATGGAGAATGTCAATCTGCTGCTTGAGGGAATTGAGTGCAAGATAGCGAATATATTGAAGCAGGAGATGTTGTCCATAGGCGGAGATGTCGCTGTGGCAAGGGGTTCTGTATCCTGCAGTATAGACAGGACGGATGCCGTAATAATCGGTACACTGAAACAGGTGCGAAGACTTGCGGACAAGATAGCGCCGCAGCCTTTTACACTCAGAGATATATCTGAAGATATCAGGAGGGTTCTTGGCAATATCACAAGAGACACCTTTGTGCTCAGGACGCCGAAGCGGGAAATAGCTGTCGGCGGGCGGACCCTCGTTATGGGCATATTGAATATGACGCCGGACTCCTTTTCTGATGGAGGCATGTTCGGCAGTGTCGAAGATGCCGTGAAATATGCGCTGAAAATGGAGGAAGATGGGGCCGATATCCTTGACATAGGGGGCGAATCTTCAAGGCCCGGCTCGGAACCTGTATCTGCCAAAGACGAACTGGGCAGGGTTATACCTCTGATAAAAAAACTTGAAGGACTGCTCTCCATCCCGATATCGATAGACACAACAAAGGCGGATGTGGCGCGCCTCGCAATAGAATCAGGGGCGGAGATGGTCAACGATATAAGCGCGATGAGGTTTGACGCGAAGATGCCGGAAGTGGTTGCCAATTGCCGGGTGCCTGTCGTACTGATGCATATGAGAGGGATGCCAAAAACCATGCAGGAGGGTGACCTTTCGTACCGGTCACTTATGGGGGAAATTACAGGTTTCCTGAAAGAAGGCATGGAAAAGGCCCTGTCATCCGGTGTGGATGTTGGGAATATAGTTGTTGACCCAGGTATTGGCTTCGGCAAATCCACGGCGGACAATATCGCCATCCTGAGACATCTTAAAGAATTAAAGACACTGGGAAGGCCGATTCTTATAGGTACATCGCGCAAGAGGTTCATAGGGGAAATCACAGGTGAAAAACTTGCCGGGAATCGCATTGAAGGCACGGCCGCGAGCGTTGCCGCTTCCATAATGAACGGCGCTGATATCGTAAGGGTTCACAATGTGGGATTTATGAAGAAGATATCCAGAATTGCCGATGAGATAAAGAGATGATCTACGCGGTGGGAACAGACCTTGTCGAGATATCGAGGATCGAAAGAATCATAGAGAAATGGCGTGAAAGATTTACAGGAAGGGTGTATTCCGAAGGGGAAATAAGGTATTGCAGTGAAATGGCAGTACCCGCCCGGCATTTCGCGGCACGGTTCGCGGCGAAAGAGGCGTTTTTAAAGTGTACAGGCCGCGGGATGTTCGATGGAGTCGGCTTCAGGGACGTGGAGGTCATAAACAGACCGGAGGGAAAACCAGAGCTGAAGTTTCATGGAAAGGCGAGGGACATGGTTGACGGGGTCGGTATAGCAGGAAGCCATGTAAGTATTTCCCATACTGACAGATACGCGATGGCCTTTGTTGTTCTCGAAAAATGATGGCTTTCTCATTTAGTGAATCGAATAAATCTTGCTCCCTTGATAGTTACATGACAAGTTTTGATCTGATTTCTAAAAGTCCGGAAGATACGCTGGATATCGGGCGAATTATAGGGGAAAGACTGACAGCAGGGGACGTTGTGGCCCTTACAGGCGAACTGGGCGCGGGGAAGACATGCCTGACACAGGGGATAGCGAAGGGTCTCGGGGTCCCCGAGGGGTATTATGTTACAAGCCCCACATTCACACTGATCAATGAATATCCCGGAAGGATTTCCCTTTATCACATGGATGTATACCGCCTGTCCGGTTCCCGTGATCTGGAGGATATGGGTTGTGAAGAATATTTTTATGGGGATGGTGTGGTGGTCATCGAATGGGCCGAAAAGGTTGATGATATAATCCCCGAGGAGGCCCTGTTGATCAATCTGGAACATTGTAATGGCAATAAAAGAAAGATAAGGATTTCCTGTGAATCCGGTATTTCATCAATTGCAGGAATGCTAAAAAAGGGGGATTTTAATAAGTGGCTGTGATTGTGCAGAAATATGGCGGCACCTCTGTATCTGATCTTGAAAAGATTCAGAACATAGCAAAAATCAGATGGCCGACAACGCTTCCGGGGGGGCACCGGGGGGGAGAGAATACGACGTGCTTGTCTCTTCGGGCGAGCAGGTATCCGTTTCACTCCTTTCGATTGTCCTCAACGGAATGGGTCATAAGGCGATATCTCTTCTGGGTCATCAGGTGAAAATACTGACAAATGAAGTATACAGCAATGCAAGGATACTCAGTGTCGATACCGGACTGATATCGGATGAACTGAAGAAGGGGAAGATAGTGGTTGTGGCCGGTTTCCAGGGTGTTGATAAAGAGGGGAACATAACCACACTGGGGAGAGGCGGCTCGGATACGAGCGCCGTGGCCATCGCGGCTTGCCTCAAGGCCGATTTCTGCGAGATATTTACAGATGTGGACGGTGTCTATACGACGGACCCGAATCTCTATAGTAAGGCAAGAAAAATTAAGAAGATATCGTATGATGAGATGCTGAGTCTGGCGGGCGCGGGAGCGAAGGTTCTTCATCCCCGTTCCGTTGAGCTGGCTAAAATATATAACGTTCCTGTATATGTGAGATCCTCTTTCAGCGAGGACAGGGGGACACTGGTTACTAAGGAGGATAAGGAAATGGAAAGAGAAGTTGTTTCCGGCGTGGCATATGACAGGGATCAGGCGAAGGTTACGATTGGTCATGTGCCGGATAAACCGGGCATTGCCGCAAGGCTGTTTACACCTCTGTCTGATCACAATATTATAGTTGACATGATTATCCAGAACGCGAGCAGCAAAGGTTACACCGACCTGACTTTTACAGTTTCCCAGAAAGATATTGGTGAGGCCAGGAGACTACTTGATGTAGTTGCCGGGGATATGGGCGCCTCCAGAATAGATTACGATGAGAATATCTCCAAGATATCCATAGTTGGAGTCGGCATGCAAAGCCATTCCGGTGTCGCGTCAAAGATGTTTGAGGTCTTTGCGGACGAGGGGATAAATATACTGATGATCAGTACTTCCGAGATAAA
>JAFDAR010000240.1 GCA_019313735.1 Deltaproteobacteria bacterium
GGCCCCCTGAATAATGCTTACTGGGGCCATCCAGCGTACAAACTGCCACCCGAGGCAAACCTGATGGCCTCTGCACATTATCTTGAAGCCCTTCGTGTCCAGGCCAGAGCAGCCAGGATGCATGCTATATTTGGCGGGAAAAACCCGCACCTGCAGTCACTTGTTGTTGGAGGGGTCACGTGTGTAAAAGACCTTACGCCTGGTAGAATTGCTGAATTCCTGCATATCTGGAAGGAAACTCTTGATTTTGTCAAAAATGTCTATGTCCCTGATTTACTGGCAGTTGCCTCCTTTTACAAAGATTGGGGAGCAATCGGTGGTGCCACAAATTTTCTTGCATGGGGAGACCTTCCTGAAGGAAAAAAAGAACCAGATAGTCTCTTCATGCCGAGAGGCGTGATAATGAATAGAGATCTTGCCGGCATGAAAATGGCAAAGCAGGAAAAAGTCACAGAGCATGTCGTGCGTTCATGGTACGAAAAAAGCGAAGCCAGACATCCTTTCGAAGGCGAGACAAAGCCTGAGCACGGGAGTTACAAACCTGACAGTGGCAGATATTCATGGTTAAAGGCGCCTCGTTATGATGACGAACCCTGCGAAGTCGGCCCTCTGGCAAGAGTGCTGGTAGCATATGGGAAAGGGAAAAAAGAGATAAAAGACCTTGTTGACAGTACGTTGAAGAAACTAGACATTCCTGTTGCAGCGCTGTTTTCAACCCTTGGCAGAACAGCAGCCAGAGGCCTTGAGACAATAGCGATAGGCGATGCAATGGGGGTATGGATTAATAAGTTGATTGAAAACATTAAAAATGGCAATACCAAAACATACGAGCCATGGAAAATGCCCGACAAAGCTATGGGCTGTGGTCTGAATGACGTTGCAAGAGGAGCTTTGGGGCACTGGATTAAGATCGAAAATAAAAAGATAAAAAACTACCAGTATGTTGTGCCTTCAACCTGGAACCTTGGGCCAAGATGTGTAAAAGGCAAGCTTGGGCCAGTGGAAGAGGCGCTTATCGGAACTCCAGTTGCTGATCCCAAACGTCCTCTGGAAGTTTTAAGAACAGTTCATTCCTTTGATCCATGCATTGCCTGCGCAGTTCATATCATAGATCCTGATTCCAACCAGGTTTACAAGGTCAGGGTAACTTAAGAGATAAAATGAACTCAGAGCATATTATGGTCTTAGGACTGGGGAATATCCTTTTTACCGATGAAGGATTCGGTATACACATTATTGAAAAGCTGCAAAAGATTTGTAAATTTCCTGACAATGTTTCAATAGTTGATGGAGGTGTTCTGGGATTAAATCTTCTGGGTATAATATGCCAGGCAGATCTCCTTATTGTTGTAGATGCAATAAGAAATAATGGTAAAGCTGGCTCTTTGTATCGCCTCGAAGGCGATGCAATTCCAGAGCGTGTCAGAGCAAAAAATTCTCTTCATCAGATAGATTTTATAGAAGCGTTGACCATGTGCCAGGCTCTTGATAAGGTGCCTGAAACCGTGATACTTGGCATAGAACCAGAAGATATTGAAACTGTTAGTATTGATCTAACCGCGACAGCACATGAAAAAATCGATCAGATGATAGATATGGTTCTGGCTGAGTTTGATCGTCTGGGAATACATTATCAAAAAAGAGCAGCCGATAATGTGTCTTGCGATTCCATCTAAAAGAAGAAGTCGCCAATACTTCTTCCGGCGTGTCCATTCATGCAGAAGGCACCTGCGCCGCTTATTACCGATATAATGGTTAACGGCTTCGTAAAAAGTCCATTTTCCGCATTGCGCTCCTTTGCTGTCTGTGGTAGCCTTTTCTATTCCAACACACTCAAAAAAAGACCATGAGGACATCCAAAGACATATACTACATTTCGGACGGTACCGGCATTCTGGTCAATAACCTCGGCAATGCCCTTATCTGCCAGTTTCCCGAAATCAATTTCAATGAGGAAAGATTTCCTTTCATCAGGACGGTGGCAACCGCCAAAAAAATTATGGAGTATATCCTGAAGCGTTCCGACGGACACAGGCCGTTCATTTTCAGTACCATCATAAATGCGGAAATCATCGCCGTCTTCAATGTCCCTGAAGTGGAATTCTTCGACGCTTATGTCTTTTTCCTGGAAAGACTGGAAAACCGCCTCAATGCCAAGGCACTGTGGGCTCCCGGGGCCAGCCGCAAGGTGACCGATGTGGACATAGACCGGCGGGTGGAGGCAATCCACTACTGCCTGGAACACGACGATGGTACCAAGACCTCGGAGTATGACATGGCCGACGCCATTATTATCGGAGTTTCCAGAGCCGGCAAACCGATAAGTTCCTTTCCAAACACTATCTGCCGGATGGCATACTCCGCAACCTGAAACGCGCAGCAGGCCTGACCACTACCCCGGAGTTTCTGCACAATGTTCGGGAAAAGCGTTATCCAAACAGTAACTATGCCAGGCTTGCCACCTGCAGGGATGAAATTAAGCAGGCCGAACAGACATTCCAGAAATATCATATTCCAGTCATCTCTTCGGCCGGGAAATCCATCGAGGAAATGGCCACCCAGGTCGCGCAGGAATTAAATCTGTCAAAAGCCGCTTTCGTGTCACATCTTGAATTGTGAATGGGTCTTTCCCA
>JAFDAR010000241.1 GCA_019313735.1 Deltaproteobacteria bacterium
AGATAGTTTCCATCCAGAAATGGCCCTTTTCCGCAATTTCTGCGTCAATCTGCGGGATTGTTTGTGCGTTGTACATTAGTACACCTCCGCACAATTCCTTGATTTCCTTGACCTTACGAAAAATTGCTCATTTCTGAACAGGAAACTTATTAGTGTCCATTTTTTTGAGGAATTTATTTCTGGATGGACACAAGATAGTATTTGTGAAAACAGAGGATATAATGGAAAGGGTTTAAATAATGAAAAAGAGATTGATAATTACAGTGGATGGTCCCGCGGGTTCCGGGAAGAGCACTGTAAGCAGGATACTTGCCGAAAGAATTTCCTATATGTATCTGGACACGGGGCTCCTTTACAGGGCTATTGCCTACAAAGCGATGCAACGTGGAATATCCATAGCGGATGATGAGGCACTTCGTGAATTGTGCGACGGCATTAATATCCCCCTTGAGACGGATGGAGATATGAGGGTTCTGGTAGATGGAGAGGATGTATCAGACAATGTCAGGACCGAAGAGATAGGCATGCTTGCCTCTTCGATATCTGCGGTCTCCGCGGTGAGGGACGCCCTTCTTCCGCTTCAGAGAAGCGCCGGAAAGCATGGGGGTATAGTGACAGAGGGTAGAGATATGGGAACAGTAGTATTTCCCAATGCGGATGTGAAGTTCTTTCTGGATGCTGATGTCGATGAACGCGCAAGGCGCAGGTACGAACAGCTGGTGGAGAATGGAGGAAACGCCAATCTTGATGAAGTCAAACGGGGATTAGAGACGAGAGATTATCGGGATACAAGGAGAGCGACAGCTCCGTTGAAACCGGCAGACGATTCCGTTATCATTGATACAACAGGAATAGATATAGAGGAAGTGGTCAGGGTGGTTGGGGACCGGATTGGTGCCGGTCGATAAATCGCACCCAACGCCAAAAAGTACTTGAAAAACCCGCCGAATAATTGCTAAGTAGCGCATCGAAATTTTAAAAGAAGCGGGTGTTATAAGCAAAAGAGAGGATAACACCATTTCATGGAATCCCTTATATCCGTAAAACCGCTACTGGCTGTGGCAGTTTCGCTTTTTGGTTCTCTTTTTATTGTCATCTGCGGCAAAAAGCCCAATCTGAGAGAATCCTGCAGCATTACGATCGCGCTGATCAAGTTCGGTATCATTATTTCCATGTTGCCTGTCATTCTCAGCGGTAAGAGAGTTGTTTATAATCTTGTTGAGATTCTTCCGGGCGTGAGTATAGCCTTCCGGGTTGATTCACTCGGTCTGCTGTTTGCGATAGTAGCTTCTTCCCTGTGGATCGTCACGACCATTTATTCGATAGGGTATATGCGTCCCCTCAAGGAACACTCGCAGACGAGATATTACGCGTTCTTCGCGCTGGCCCTCTCTTCGGCCGTCGGCGTTGCCTTTTCCGCCAACCTCCTGACGCTGTATATGTTTTACGAAATGCTGTCGCTGTCAACCTATCCCCTGGTTACCCATCATCAGGACCCGGAGGCGCGGTTTGCGGGAAGAAAGTACCTGACCTATCTGATGGGAACATCCATAGCGTTTTTCCTCCCCGCGATGATCATCACCTATTGTTATGCGGGCACCCTCGATTTCGCGGATCAGGGCATCCTGGCTGGAAAGGCGGGAGGGCCGATGCTTATCTTTACGTTCGTACTCTTTATTGCAGGAATCGGCAAGGCCGCCATCATGCCCATACACTCCTGGCTACCCTCCGCCATGGTGGCTCCGACTCCGGTCAGCGCTCTCCTGCATGCCGTCGCGGTAGTCAAGGTGGGAGTATTTTCCGTGCTGCGGGTCTGTTTCCACATATTCGGGATCGACCTTATGCATGCACTTTCACTCGATGTATTTCTGCTCTATTTCATATCCGTTACTATCATTGTCGGTTCATTGTTCGCCCTCAAACAGGACGACCTCAAGGCAAGGCTCGCATATTCCACTGTAAGCCAGCTTTCCTACATAGTCATGGCCGGGGGCCTGATCAGTGTCATGGGAATGACGGGAGGGGTTATCCATATCGTCATGCACGCCTTCGGAAAGATAACACTCTTCTTCTGCGCCGGCGCCATCATCGCCCATACCGGTTTCAAGAAGATCAGTGAGATAAAGGGAATCGGAAAGATGATGCCCGTCACCATGACGGCGTTCTTCTTCGGATCACTCAGTGTCATAGGCATACCCCCGATGGGCGGTTTCATCAGCAAGTGGTACCTCGCGCTGGGCTGCATCGAGGCAGGTCAGATTCCCATACTGGTCGTTATCCTGACCAGCTCTCTCTTGAACGCGGCCTACTTCCTGCCAATAACATACGACGCCTTCTTTTCCAGCGGACCCAACTTTGATACCTCGACACGGCTCAGCGAAGCCCACATCTGTGCGGTTGTTCCACTCGTGGTGACCGCCGCCATCTCGTTCCTGCTGTTTATCCATCCGGGATTTTTTCTTGAACTTGCACGGATGACCGCGAGGGCCGTTATGGGTGGATAGTATATTTCTTATCACTCCCTGCTGTTTGCGGGGAATAGAGGGTAAATATCATGCCGGATATCGATAAAGACGAGCGCATGCAAACAAAGTCACGGGTCTTTGATATGGCGAAGATCTTCTTTCTCCTTATTGTGATTCCCCTGGCGCTTATGGCTCTTCTCATGCTCGATGGCGTCTTTACGACGGAAGAACCTCTGACGAAACAGGAAGCGGCCCTCCAGGATGGCGGGCAGATCACCAAAAGGTCTGAGCAGGGTCCATCCGTGGCGGTACAGAACGACGCCAGAGCCTGGGACAGGACCGTCGTTGTAATCCTTATTCTCGCTGTCATCCTCCTCCTCCTTATAGCCGCGCTTCTTTCCAGAGGCATATCCCGGCAGTACCGGGTGATTGCCGAAGAAAGGATCCGTTATCTTGACATGATGGAACGGGAATTTGAGGAAAAGGAGAGAACCCTCCTGCAGATAGTCCAGGGGAGCACCATCCCCACCTTTGTCATCGATAAAGACCACCTGATTACCCACTGGAACACACCGGTTATACTGCCGATGATATGATAGGGACGAAAAGACACTGGCAGGCGTTCTACACGGGTGAGAAACCGATTATGGCGGACCTGATAGTGGGTGGTGCCGGTGAGGATGAGATACGAAAATATTACGGCGCCCGGGGGCGCAAATCCCCCTTCATTGAGAGCGCCTACGAGTCGGAGGATTTTTATCCCCGAATGGGCGAGAGCGGCAGATGGCTGTACTTCACGGCCGCCCCGATACGGGACCCCGATGGAAAGATATTAGGAGCCATTGAGACCTTATGGGACAGGACCGATTCCAAGCTCCTGGATGATGAACGCGAGAAAAACCTCCGATATCTCTCGGTGTTGTGGAACGTAACCTCGTCCCTGAATGCAACG
>JAFDAR010000242.1 GCA_019313735.1 Deltaproteobacteria bacterium
GCCATTATTGCCTGGTTTGCGGGAATACCTATAAGGGCCGGGTACAATTCCGACGGGCGAGGTATTCTCCTTACCCATTCAGTCCAGAGGACAAGGGCAATCAGAAAAGTTCATCAGGTTAATTACTACCTGGAAATGTTGAAATCGCTCGGATTTCAATCGGCAGGAAGCGATATCAAACTGAAGCTCAGCGACGATTATCTTGCAATCGCCGAAGATGTTTTAGATCAATATCATGTTAAAAAAGGAGACATCCTTATTGGCATCGCGCCGGGAGCCACCTATGGACCGGCCAAGATGTGGTTCCCTGAAAGATTTGCCGCTGTGGCGGACAGGCTCATAAATGATTTTCCCGCTCGGGCTATCCTCTTAGGAAGCATGGGAGACAGAGGGAGAACAGGACTGGTTCAACAACATTCAAAAAATGACCTGATAGATATTGCAGGCAAAACCTCCCTGAAAGAGGCAATCGCGCTGATCGCCCGGTGCGATCTTTTCATTTCCAACGATTCTGGATTGATGCATCTTGCGGGAGCCCTGGGTGTTCCGCTGGTGGCCATATTCGGTTCTACAAATCCCACCACGACCTCCCCGGTGGGCGAAAAAAGTGTTGTCATTTACAAGGATGTCTCATGCAGTCCCTGCCTGAAGAAAGAATGCCCCACTGATTTCAGGTGTATGGACTTGATAGGGGTGGACGATATTTATGACGCGGCAAGGGATATTCTGGATGGTGTGCAATGAAAAAAAACAGGGCAGTCTTTCTGGATAGAGATGGAACGATCAATGAAGAAATGGGCTACCTTGACAGCCTTGAGAAACTGAGAATATTCCCCGCGACATTTGATGCCGTGCGGATGATAAATGAGGCGGGGATGAAGGTGGTGGTTGTCACAAACCAGTCGGGTGTGGCGAGGGGGTTTTTCGATGAAGATTTCGTGAACTCTGTCCATGCAAGGATAAATGAAATCCTTCGGGAAAAGGGTGCCTTTATTGACAGGTTTTATTATTGCCCTCATCATCCGACAGAGGGGGTCGGCAGGTACAGGATATCATGCAATTGTCGGAAGCCCGCCCCCGGAATGCTTATAAGGGCGTCTGAAGAACTCGACATTGACCTGTCTTCTTCCTATGTGGTGGGCGACATGGCAAAGGATATAGAGGTCGCGAACAATGTCGGGGCCAGGGGGATACTCGTAAGAACAGGTTATGGGAAAAACGTAGTAACTTCCGATATAAAGCCGGCCTTTATTGCGGAGGATATCCTCGCCGCGGCAGAATGGATAATGAAGGATCAAAAAGAGTGAATATCCTTATCGTAAAACTCAGCGCCATCGGCGATGTCGTCCATACACTGCCATCCCTCGCGGCTCTCAGAGAGCTCTATCCGAAGGCTCACATTACCTGGGTAGTCGAGGAGGCTTCATCGGATATCATCAAAAACCATCCGCATCTGAACAGGGTGATTATCTCCAGGCGAAAGCGCTGGGTCGAAAACCTGAAAAAACTCCATGATATAAAAACAACGATTACCGAAATTCGATCATTCATCAAGACGCTGAGAGACCGGAAATACGACCTTGTAATCGATTTTCACGGCCTGTTCAAGAGTTCCATGATTGTTCTTCTCGGCGGCGGCAAAAGAAAATTAGGTTATGACAGCATGCAGGAGTTTTCCGGTCTTTTCCTCAACGAAAAAATTTTTGAGGATATGAAAAAACATGCCGTTGACCGTTATCTCGACTTCATTCGCTATCTGGGTGCCGATATTGACAACCCGGAATTTAATATCCCGATAGAAGAAGAAAATAAAATCAGGGTTGAAACGCTTTTGAAGGCAAACGATATTGACATTAATGGGTCTTTTGTGACAGTAAATCCTGTGGCATTATGGGATACAAAACTCTGGGAAGATGACAGGTTTGCCCGGCTGTGTGACAGAATCGTGAAAGAGTTAAAATACAAGGTTGTTTTTACGGGGAGCAAAGATCACGGGAGCATTGAGTGCATTCGATCCGGGATGACTTTCCCCTCTGTAAATCTGGAAGGTCAAACAACCCTCAGAGATCTGGCATACCTGTACAGCCTGTCCGGGCTGCTTATCACAACTGATTCGGGTCCCATGCATATCGCGGCGGCTGTGAACACCCCGACCGTGGCGCTTTTCGGGCCTACCGATCCATCGCGAACTGGGCCATATGGCAAAGGCCACATAGTTGTGCGAAAGGAAATGCCCTGCAGCCCCTGCTTTTTGAAAAAGTGTGACACGAAAAGATGCATGAAAGAAATTGGTGTGGATGAAGTATTTTGAGAAAGAGCAGAGGCTGAATGATTTTTGGGAATTACATGCGATACAATGCTGTGATAGCCGGACTGATAGTGGTAATAATCCTGTCCTTTCCCGCGTATTCCGCGGCAGATACAACCGATATAAATTCATGCGACAACCGGCTGTTAACGGAATCGGGAATTATAATAGGTTGGGGCACGGGAGACATATCGGAAGGGAAACATTATGAACCGATTCTTTTAATCCTCGGCTGTGATTTAAAGAGGCTCTTCCCTCAACTGGAAGATCATCGAGGAGTTCTTTCATTGTATGTCGAACCACAGATCAATCCGGTCTTTAACCCTGAAACAGATATTGAATTCGGAGTTGGTGTTGGTCTAAAATACATGCATCCTGTTACAGAAAAAATATCTGCCTATATTTTTGGGTCCACTGGTCCTCATTATATAACAGTCAAGACAAGAGAACAGACAGACGGCTTTATATTTTCAGATACAATCGGTGCTGGCATCGCGTTTTTCCTGACAGAGAAGTCGTCACTTAATCTGGAATATAGATTTCGACATATATCCAATGCCAGTCTTGTGAGACCAAATGGAGGCATCGATACACATTTTGGAATGATCGGGTACTC
>JAFDAR010000243.1 GCA_019313735.1 Deltaproteobacteria bacterium
CCTTTCATTTTACACCTCCGTATTTTTCTTGATAGTTAAGAAATTGCACGCCAAATAAAATTTGTTAGACTTCGATATGCCTGGGGTTTGAAACTTGGAGAATTGAGGCGGGTGTCATGTATGTGCAATAGCTCCGATACATGAGTATGTAACAAGGAACTCAGGTAAATAGATGACTGATCAATTTGGCTTTCTTCTTCATGGATTTCATAATCGACACCCCTCTAGAACCCTCTTTAAAACATATCAGGCCCTTCATGTCAACCCCTGAGGGTAAGAATGTTGGTAACCTACTGATTTGAAACAGATTCACTGGGCTGTTGAGTCTGCCTTGCCTTCTTCGCAAACGACTTTCTGAAGAGCGGAATTGCCATGCGGATGGCCGGGAAGTGCTCCGCTTGGTGGGCGGAGCACTTCCATTTGGAGCTTTTTACTTTGCCGTCCGATTTTGACTTTTTACGGGTGCATCAATTTTATATTATTGTCATTCCTATTTCATTGCCGCTTTGACCTTCTTAACCACATCGGCAGGTACCCAGGTTGTCCAAACGCCTTCATAATTCTTCAGGAACCAGATTGCGGCATCTTCCGTGCTTGCTTTTTTATCCTGCATATACGCGAGGAATTTGTTGGCCATGCCCTGAGTCGTCTCATATTTTTTGAGGAAGGCCACTACTTCGGGAGCTTTCTTCGCAAGATCCGCGTTTACAAAAATATTGACCCTCACAGGCGGATAGGCACAGCCATAACCTTTATTCCATGCCTCCTTGCTGTAAGGGGGTTCCTCGATGGGTGTCATGTCAAATTTTCCCAGGACCCAGGTCGGCGCCCAGTAGTAACCGAACCAGGGTTCGCCCCTCTTGTAGGCGGCCGCCATGGAGCCGTTCAGCGCCGCATCGGAACCGGGGAGGAAGATGTTATAATATTTGTCAAGCCCGTAGGCCTTAAACTTCTTTTCGTTAATCTTTTGACACTCCCAACCGGGAATACACGAATAGAAACGCCCCTTGGCAGGATCTTCCGCATCTTTGAAGAGCTTCCAGTACCTTGGCAGATCTTTTATGGATTTCAGATCGGGGGCCATCGGTTTGATGCCTCTCTTGGCATCGCCTTTAATCATATAAGTCGGAACAAGCCATCCCTGCCAACTGTCCGGGAAATTACTTCCGAGGTCGATTACAGTTCCTGCGGCAAGCGCCTTATCAATAGCCTCCCGCTGATTTGCCACCCAGATCTCCATGTTGATGTCGATATCACCCCGCGCAAGGCCGGCAAAGAGTGCAATGGTATTGCCGGGTATATACTCCATCGTATATCCATACCCATTCTCAAGGATAAATCCGGCTATACGATTATGGACCTGGATACTGTCCCAGCCTCCGTCCGCAATGTTGAGGGTCTTATCAGTTGCCCTTGAATCACTAACCGGTAAAAGAATAAATGTGACAACCAGAATTAACATAACAATTACAGCAAGTTTACTACTCTTTCCTTTCATTTTACACCTCCGTATTTTTCTTGATTGTTAAGAAATTGCACGCCGAATAAGATTTAATAGACTTCGATATACCTGGGTTTTGAAACTTGGAGAATTGAGGCGGGTGTCATGTAAAAGCTGGAGAGCTGGTACATGA
Source organism: Deltaproteobacteria bacterium (assembly GCA_019313735.1). Classification (GTDB taxonomy): domain Bacteria; phylum Desulfobacterota; class Syntrophia; order Syntrophales; family UBA2210; genus UBA2210. Next base: position 1,635 of record JAFDAR010000243.1, read on the forward strand.
GTATGTCACAAGGAACTCAGGTAAATAGATGACTGATCAATTTGGCTTTCTTCTTCATGGATTTCATAATCGACACCCCTCTAAAATTCCTTTCAGAACATATCAGGCCCTTCATGTCAACCCCTGAGGGTAAGAATGTTTGTAACTTACTGATTTGAAACAGATTCACGGAGCTGCTAAATCCAGCCTTCTCACCCTCTGCTATCAGGTTTCCGGCGTGGGAAAAATCGGACCAGTGAAGATTACCAACCTCGGGGCAAATCACAACATCCGCCGCAGTGAGCTCGTAGCCTGTCAGGTAGTAGGATGTTATATCGGCGGCCCTGTCGCATATTTCCTGCGCTGTATCAAGTTTTTCCTCGGAAAAAATGCCCCTCGTTATATTTACGGCTATTACAATATCCGCTCCTTCTCTTCTTGTGGCGTTTACCGGAACCAGAGAGATAATGCTATCATTACGGTTTCGCGCAGAGGTCCTTCGGAGAAGATGATCTGCTCTCCGCTTATCAGGTCTGTGGTGACGGTCCGGAAGGGAATAAGGGTGTCCTGGATCAGTATGTCCGGTATAAAAAAATCGACCATGGACTGAAACTCTTCCGGGGAGAGTATCCCCGGTTTGAACATTGCCTGCAGAAGCAGGAACTTGTTCTGTAGAAACCCCTGTATCTTTTGTGTGGGGGATGTGTGCTCCCCGTTATGCGCTTTTTCTATGGTTCTGATAGCGGAAGATTGATATCCCTCGCTGTTCAGATACTCATCTATCTTCAGTTCCATTTCTTCAGGGGTTATTCCACTGGCGTACGCTCCCCCGATCAGGGCGCCGCTACTGGTGCCCACTATAATATCGATGGGGATCTTTTCCTGCTCGAGCATCCTGATTACACCTATATGCGCGAGACCTCTGGCGCCCCCTCCACCAAGGGCAAGGCCGATACGTCTACCTCTCCATTTCATGGTTTTCACTCCATCCTTTCAATTCTCCTGCTGCCGGTTATATATCTGATAAAATTGCGTATTATTTATAAAACGTTGTTTGACAAATGTCAAACGTAACTACTCGGGTTGTTTGAGCTGTAGACTGCCTGCTAAGGTTGCTTAGGCTGTAGGCTGTAGGCCGAAGGCATTTAGGTTACAAAGAGCTAACAGCCTTTAGCTTAAACCGCACGCGTCTGGAAAAATTTTGACATTTGGGCATGTATAAAATATAGATTGTCAGAAAACATGCTCAATTAGGGATCGCTATGGAAATACAGGATGTCTTTAAACATTATATGGATGATATGAAGATGGTTGAAGATCTTATCAGGGAGCATCAGCGTTCTTATGTATATCTTATTCCCGAGATTGCCGACCATATAATAGGGAGCGGAGGCAAGAGACTGAGGCCTCTTTTGCTTCTAATATCGTCGGATCTCTGTGGCTACAGCGGTGACAGACGTTTCCCCCTGGCGTCGCTAATGGAGTTCATACATACAGCGTCTCTCCTCCACGATGATGTGATAGATCATGCCGTGATCAGAAGAGGCAAACCTTCCGCGAACAGTATCTGGGGGAATTCCGCGAGCGTCCTCGTGGGAGATTATCTGTACTCAAACTCCTTTGGTATGCTGGTCGAAGATGGAGATCAAATAGTTCAGAAGCTCCTCGCGGCCACCACCTCCTCCATGGCTGAAGGAGAGATAATCCAACTGGTGAGATGCGGCGATATCAGTGCCACCGAAAAGGAATATTTCTCCATTATTGAAAAAAAGACGGCGCTTCTTATCTCCGCGGCATGCGCCATAGGCGCTATTCTTGCGAAGGCACCGGAATCGGAAATTGAGGCTCTGGCCAGATTCGGAATGAGACTGGGGACGGCCTTTCAGTTAACCGATGATACACTTGATTACGTGGCAAGAGAAGATGATTTTGGCAAGACCAGAGGTATGGATATTAAAGAGGGTAAGATAACCCTTCCTCTTATCAGGACGTTTAAGGAGTGTAATCCGGATGAGAGGAAGATTATAGAAAGAGTCGTGGAGAACGCGGGAGAAGATTCTATTGAAGAAGTTATATCCCTCATCGATAAATATGGGGGGATAAAATATTCCCTTGAAAAGGCCGACAGACTTATCGAAGAAGGGAAGGCGTTTCTTGAGATTTTTGAAGATTCGACGCCCAGAAAAGCATTTTTTACCATTGCGGATTATGTTGTTGAAAGAAAATTGTAATGGGGACTGGAGGTAGTATCTGTGCCGATTTATGCGTTTGAGGATAAGATTCCTGATGTCTCGCAGGATGCGTTTGTTCATCCCGAAGCCGTCCTGATAGGCGATGTCGTCATAGAAAAACGATGTTTCATAGGGCCGGGGGCGGTGATAAGGGCGGATACCGGGCCGGTGGTTATACGGGAAGGTACAAACATTCAGGATAATGTGATAATCCATGTGGATACCGGTTCGGAGGCCATCATTGAAAGAGGTGTGATAGTAGGACATGGCGCGATTCTCCATGATGTCCATATCGGACAGGGATGCGTCATAGGTATGGGCGCTATTCTCCTGCAGGGGGTTGTATGTGGAGAGGGAGCTCTTGTGGGGGCTGGATCGCTGGTTCCCGGCCGCAT
>JAFDAR010000244.1 GCA_019313735.1 Deltaproteobacteria bacterium
GGTGTGGCAAAAGGACCGGATGTGTCGACTGACAAAGGTGTGCGAAAGGTTTCGTCAAAAAAGAGTTCAGCCCATGGAAGTCGGCTGTCCGATCCCGCGCCCCGGCGAAGCAAGGGGTCGATCCAACGGGGTTTGTCCGCGACATATCCCACAGCCGCCACTGCCGGGAGTATCTCGGTCTCTTTGAGGGAAATCTTTCGGGAAAAACTGCTCTTTTTGAAAGTGCCGCCCAGCCAGCAGGTGCCAAGACCGATATCCGTCGCGAAAAGAATGGCCCGTTCCAGCAGGTAGCCATAATCCTCCATATTGTTCTCGCCCTGCTCAACCGCGCCGATGATAAAGCCGCTGGCCCCCTTGATGAAACCGTATGTTCCCAGCCCTTTCAACGCGGTCAGGTCATCTTCCCCGGCTGATACCAGTTCAAACCGCATCCTTGTGCCGAGAGGGCCTGTCGATGACACGGCCAGCACCTTCGAAAGTTGATCTCTCAACCCAGTCTCAATTGGTCTCGGGTCATAATTACGACATGAAAAACGCCGTCCGATAATCCCGGTTATCGCTTGATTATATACTACCATTTCATCCTCCAAGGTCAGGCATAATATCCCACTGAAATATAACACCCAGGTTCAGCGGCGGCGCCACCCAAACTTTCCGCGTCAGTCCCGAGCCTTGATTGACCCGGAGATGACAAGATGGCTGTCACACTTGAGCAATAGCGCCCCGTCATCTTCGTCCCGAATTCTTTTGCCAGGCTTTGCTGCATAGCGGGAATTTCAATCAGGGGTGATTCCCTTTTTCATTTTTCATCCGGAAAAACAGACATGATGCCTGTGGCTGCCCCGCTGTTAAGGGTGCCATATGGGCCTATCACCGTTGCGGCCCAGGTGCTGTTGTACCAGAATTTGCCCATGTCATAGTGAAAAACCGATTTTCCTGTATACCAGTCCAATGCCTCAAAGGTCCAGATACCGTCCCTTTGTCCGACATTATAAACGAGATTCGTAGCTGCGCTCATGGATGGTATTCCATTAGGAAAACTGATTTCCCGGTTGGCCCATACGGATGTTAAACTTCTTTCTTCTGGATTCCAGACAAATTTTTCCGCCCCATAGGGGGCCACATCCGGATCGCCTGATCTCAGGATGGCCCAGAATCTGCTTTCCGTGTCGATATTGAGTTGATTGTTGACCACCAGTGCCCCGTATCCCCTTGCGCAGACAGACTGTTCCGAGCTTGACTGCTTGGTTTCTTTATCCCCGAAGGTGACTGGTATCTGCGCCGCGATGCGTCGGTCCTTTGTCCCGGGGATCTGTTTCCAGTCTCCGGGGATATCATCCCTCCAGAAGAACACCAGGTTCATGAGTTTCTGCCCGTCCGTGATAACAACAAGCCTGTCCTGGTCCCCTGTCCCCATGAGGGTGGGGGTCGCGCCTGAACCCTGGCCGAGACGGATGCCGGATGTGTCACCGCCGGTTTCGTAATCCGCTACCCAACCCCCCTGGTCTTCACTGGTGGTGAGGCTGTTTCCGGTCCATTGAACGCGGTACATCTTTTTGCTGGTGACCACATAGATGCCGCCGTTTTCATCCACAGCAATGGAATTTGATATATCTTCGTCCCTGCTGAATCTGAAATAAAAGGCCTGGTCAAAGGCCCTGGAAACAACACAGACAAGCCCCTTGTCGGTAACCATGGCAATCATGCCGTCCCAAGTCATATTGATACCGATAATCATCTCCTCTTCATCGACCAGTCTGTCCCGTGGGATCTCAAAGCAGCGCTTCATCTCGATTTCAGAGTCAGGATCGCCCTTTGTTATATCCCCGTAGGCATAGAGTCTGGTGAATCGCGGCACATAGAATATGTTGTCTTTGTCGAGAATGGTATAGGCCCCGGAGATGCCGACATCCGGATTCAGGATATCCCTCCACCGGAATCCCTGTTTTGTGATTTTTGCAAGGTCAATGAGGCTTTTGTCTTTAAATCCGGCCTTGAATACCACCCGCTGATTCCCCGCCCATATTACCCGGCTTCCATCCGGATACCCTGGGCTGAAGACTGTGGTTATAACGCCCGGCATTCCTTTGAGATAACTGAAGTTTTCATCTGGCATCCCCTTTGACGGGCCTTTGTATGGAGAGGATGCCTGCTGGTAGGGATTTCTGTGACACATCGGCCATGGTGAGTCCGCAAGATAGGGGTTTATGGGAGGCTCATCCCCGCCCCCAACACAGGTTCTTTCTTCGCTCTGAATACCTGTCCCTGCTGCATTGTCATCATTATACCCTTTAAAGGTCTTCTTGCCCCCTTTTTCACCTACCGCCATAAATCAAACATAAGCCTAAGCCAAACGGCGACTTGACCCCTTGTCTTACAAGTTCTTTCTTCGCTCTGAATACCTGTCCCTGCTGCATTGTCATCATTATACCCGGTACAAACCGTGGCAAAGATGAGAATAATCGCTATAATAACTGAGGCAATCATGCACTGAATGTTGGAATCTTTTTTCTTCATTTAAAGGCCTTCTTCCCCCCCTTTTCACCTACCGCCATAAGTCAAACATAAGCCAAACGGAGACTTGACCCCTCGTCTTATAAACATGTTAGGATACTCCATGTCAACCTCCTCCGCAAGCATAAATAACTCATACACATTGCTTGCCCTTTTGCTTGTTTTCTGTGTTGTGTCAAGGCTTGCATAACTCGTTATGCGCGCTTCAACACACCTTGAAAACAAACAACATTACGGCGCAATCTGTATAACTTATTTATTCTTGATTCCTAACCGCCTTGCCACCATCACTGAGCTGGATATTGTCAAAACATTGGCCGCTATGCCAACACGTCGGCATTATAATTGGAAGTAACTTATGTTTTTAACAAATCCGTTATTTCTGGCAAATATCTCGCAATACTAAGTACTTATAGCGGATTTGTAAATTTAAGTTACGCCGTCAAATTTCTTGCTCTGTAAAAAAAGAGGGGGTGTGTAAAATGGAAATGTTTTATTCTGTAGAGACAATAATACCGATTTCCCAGATTGCATTGCTTTTACTGATTAGTACGGTGTCGCTACTTTTCGGAAAGGTGAAGCTGGCTCTTCTAACCAATTATCTTTTTACACTTTACTGGGGCTTTCTGGCAAACGAAGGACTCCTGGCAGGATCGATATTTAATACGATCAGCTATTTCGGTTTCGGTCTTCTGGTTGTCATTCTTGCTTTAATAGGATTTTTTTACCGCAGCTGAATAAAAGTTGCTGTGATGAACGAAAACAGGGTCAGCCTCAGGAAAAGGGGACATCCACTGAATGTTGGAATCTTTTTTCTTCATTTAAAGGCCTTCTTGCCCCCTTTTTCACCTACCGCCATAAGTCAAACATAAGCCAAACGGAGACTTGACCCCTCGTCT
>JAFDAR010000245.1 GCA_019313735.1 Deltaproteobacteria bacterium
ATACCGATGGCACCGGTGCCGGGGATCCGGAGGGAACCTTCAATTTCTGGCCGACATATATCCTGTTTTTGGATCTGAGGTTGTTAAGTTCCATGAGAGCCTTCATCGTTGTGCCACACCTTCTGGCAATCCGCTCCAGTATGTCACCCCTCTTGACCTTGTATATAGTATAAGTTGTTGTTCCGGCAGGAAAAGATGTTTTTGGGCTAATGACTTTTTTACACCAGCTCCCGTCCGCAGTGTAGGGAAGCGGAATGGATTCGTCAACAGCGTAGGCTATCGCCCAGGCGATATCAGTCTGATAAGAAGGATTCCGGAGCAACAACTCTTCTCTCGAGTTGCTGATGGGAAGTTTAAGAACCTTAAAGGGGGCTCTCTGTACTTTTGAGAATTTTAAATGATTTACCTGCCCCATCTTTTCCAGAGCGACAACACCAAAAGCACTGGAGCGGTTTATGGTCTCCGTCTGCAGCATATTCAGGGTTATCGGATCGGACTCTCCGTTGTTATGTCCGTTCTGTGAACCACCCACTATATCCGACAGGTTCTCATTCTGTGCGAGAAGATTTGCGGCCTCGCTACTCGCCCCACTGGTTGACAGACAGTATACGGACGTCCCATGAACGCCCCTGCTCCTGCTGGCATCGGCGTGGATACTGATGAAGATATCAGCGCCGTATTCTCTGGCTATCTTCCGTCTCTTTTTCAAAGATATATAATAATCTCCCTTTCTCGTAAGAAAGGCCTCGTAGCCCCTCTCTTTCAAGATCTTTTGCAACTTCTTCGCTATACCAAGAACCACATCTTTCTCGAGCGTTCCCCTGCGGCCCACGGCACCGGGATCTTCTCCGCCATGCCCGGGATCAATAACCACAATCTTTTTTTCCAGCACCCTGACTTTCTTCCGCTCATCGCTTTCCTTTTTCTCCACGTCCGGAAGCATGACATCGATAACGATACGATATGGTTTGTTGAGTATTCTCTTAAGCTTAAATGCCTTCATCTCGACATTGTCCGCTACCTGCAATTCCACCCTGATACCCCGTTTGGGCAGAGAAGTCAGAATGACCTTTTTGACTGCGGGTTTATCAATGTCGTAGGTATGGGGAATTCCACCGTGCAGAACCGCCCCTTTCAGGTCGACAAATATTCTGTGATCCTTCCGCGCAACAGTGTAAGACGTCTCACCACTTACGTCTAAGACAATCCTGGTGTGATCCGGCGCTGTCCAGTGCCTGACATGGAGTATAGACACCGAACCGAATGCCCCTGGACAGGAAATAGTCATCCAGAACAGAGTTAAGCAAAAAGCAAGACGTAATATCTTTTTCATTCCCCCGGATATCTCTCTTTCATCCACTTTTTGGGCGGAAGTCTAACAGCTTTTCCCTGACTTTACAACCCCGCCCGAATTTTCATCCAGCATCCAGAAAAGGTGTTGACAGCAGCACATTCAAATGACATTTATATTGTGAGAAATTGCTGGAATGGTCTATGAAGATAAAAAATATATTCAAAGAAAAAACCCCCATCCTCTCATTCGAGGTCTTTCCGCCATCAAGGGATGGAAACATAGAGGAACTGTACCGCGTAATCGGTGAACTTGCGGAACTGAAGCCCGATTTCTTCTCCGTCACCTATGGAGCGGGAGGCAACACACGGGAAAAGACCGTGGAGATCGCCTCGAAAATCAGGAATGATTTCGGAAGAGAGACACTGGCACACCTGACATGCGTTCAGGCAACCGGAACTGATATACTACAGGATATTGGCAAGATGGAAAAGGCGGGGATAGAGAACATCCTTGCTCTGAGGGGAGACCCGCCAAAGGGTAGCGAAACCTTTGTCAAGACGGAAGGCGGCTTCGAGTATGCCAGTGAACTGGTGGAATTTATCAAACTGAACGGTGATTTCTCCATAGGCGTTGCGGGCTATCCCGAGGTACATCCTGAAGCACTGGACATGGAACATGATATTATCAACCTGAAAAAGAAGATCGACGCGGGAGCAGATTTTATAATAACCCAGATGTTCTTCGACAACGAGCACTTCTACCGGTTCCGCGACAATACGATATCAGCGGGAATACACGTTCCCATAATCCCGGGGATTTTCCCGATCTTCAACTACAGGCAGATATCGCACATAGCCTCGCTCTGCGGCGCGAAGATACCCCCAGCTCTGCATGATAAATTATCCCGGACAAGCGACAGGAACGAGGAAGTGGAGAAATACGGCATAGAACATGCCGTCCGCCAGAGTGAAGACCTTCTGAAAAATGACGCGTCGGGTCTGCATTTTTACAGCATGAACAGGAGCCGGCACGTTGTGCGCATTACACAGGAACTTTTCAGAAAATAATGCACCCGTAAAAAGCCAAATTTAAGGGCGATTAGCTCAGTTGGATAGAGCATTGGCCTCCGAAGCCAAAGGTCGTGGGTCCGAATCCCACATCGCCCTCCATTTATTCCTGGTAATATCGGGGCT
>JAFDAR010000246.1 GCA_019313735.1 Deltaproteobacteria bacterium
GTTGAGTTCCTAACCGGCATGGATATAGAGGAATGGCGCAAGACAAAACACCTTTACAGTGAAGAGCATGGAACATAAGACAACCACCGGAAGCCTGCAAAAACCTGGCAAGGACCTGAAGGAATACCAGACCGGCGATCATCCTATGGTTGGCAGGCTCCACAAAGTACATAAGCCACGCTGGACATTTGGCGGGCCAGAACGACCACAGCTCGTAGTAAGCACTCCATGGGCTCCCTCTGGTAAATCAGGACCCATGCGGCAATATACGCCAGCACGGCTATCTCAGGACCTGGATGGCAGGGAAATTATACCCATCTTCCAAATAAGCGTCACAGAGGCCGGAAAGTCCCTATCATTCAACAGATCAGACATCGAAATGATGGCCGCAAAGCTAATTGAATGGAACATAGACAACCTGCAAACCGTGTGAACTATGACCGAATCAGCAACAGCTCAAAACCTACCTGATACAATCCCTCCCGATAGTCTTACCACCCTACCAGACTCAACACCTAAAGGAATCCCCATTGCCGATATTATAGAGTATAGAGAACGGGGACTGTCATACGCTGAAGTGGCTAAACTTGTAGGATGCTCAAAACCTAACGTTATCGAACGGTTGCAAACGGCTGGTAAGGAAATAGAGGCAACTAATAACTACAAAAAACACCGCGCCGACACTTTTGCAAATATGGGGTCCAGGTTGATTAATTCCTTTACACCAGGCGATATAAAAAAGATGAGCGGACTTCAGAAGGCCACCGCGGTCGGAATCTTCTATGATAAAGAGAGGTTAGAGCGAGACCTATCGACCGATAATGTGTCCCATGACGTGCTAATATCGGACATGGACGACAAGCGAAGGGCGTATGATCTGGCAGTGAAGGCACAGCTCGCAGGCACTACTGATGAGACGCAGGATGGCTCATAATGCCCAGGTATGCACAAGTAACCACAAGATGCAGACGCAAGTTGACAATAACCGGTTGTTCCACGCGATAATAGTATCCGCACCTTGTAACCCGCTGTAATCACTACGCATCTAAAATCCCCCGACACGACCGAATATACGTTATCAGACTCACACAATGTGGCACCACTACGCACGGGACCTGATACCGGGTTCACCGGACCGGCTGCAATCCATCTTGGCTGGCTCCCTTCAACCCATGAGCATGGCAGCGACTAACCTGCTGATATCTCACTGAATCAGGCGTTTTCCGGCCGGATATCCGAGGGGGGGAGGGGGGGATTTCCTGTGGTCTCTATACTATATAGTAGCGTCACGAATTTCGGAAAAATCAAAAAGGGTTCTTTTCGTGGTTACTTTTGGTGCAGAAAAGGCTTGACAGCGTATGGATATAGATATATATATAAGTATAAACATACGGTGAGGTGAGAAATGCAGCGGATGATTTACATAGCGGACAAAGAGACGGACGATTCGATAGTGAAGGCGGCTGGCAAGGGATCGGTGAGCGCGTATTTGGTTGGTTTGCATCGGGACAGGATGGGGAATCGTGCAGAGGTAAAGCCGAAGGAGCCGGATGTTACTGAGCCACGTAAGCCTTCCGAGCCGAAGAAACTCAAGGTAGGGGGTTTGGAAATCACAGAGCCATCGACGGTATATTGTGCGGGGTGTGGTCGGCAGGGGCATAGCGAAACGGTTTGTCCGAACAAGCGATAGAGGGGGGAGAAGAAATGACAGATAGAATAAAGGGTTTTTCTGTTTCGTTGTCCAGCGACATGCGAGAAGACGATTGCCAGGGGATCATCGGCGCGATTTTGATGATAAAGGGTGTATCGGCTGTTGAGAGGCACGTTTCAGACCCAGATGATTGGTATGCTAGGCAGCATGTTAAAGAGGAACTCAGGGGTAAGATACTTGAGCTTTGGAGAGATTTATAGCCACGTATGAGGCGGAGAACGCAGGTGCCGGAGGTGGGTTTCGGGGATGGATACATCTAAAATGTGCAGCCAAGCTGGTTCGAGTCCAGTCGCCTGCGAATTGGTGAAGAAGGGGGTTCATGGAATGGTACGATTTATTAGAAGGATAATGTTATTCCCGATAGCGGCGGTCTTTTTCCCGTTTGTTTTTTTAATTGGGTGGGTCACGGAAGGTTACACAGAGGCCAAGAATATGTTTTTCGGGCTGTGTTCTGATCTATGGTCGGATGGGTTGGCGGAGAATAGAGTCACCGACCACGAAAAATTAAAGGCGATACTTGACGGGTTCGGGGTTGGGTATAAGGCCGACGTATGGCGGGAAAGTGTTGTGAGGATT
>JAFDAR010000247.1 GCA_019313735.1 Deltaproteobacteria bacterium
GGTGATGTGTTCAAGCTCATCCCGATAATACGAAATGGCGCCTATACCGCTCTCCAGAAGAGGTAACCGGATTTTCATCTTTTCTATAACTTCATTTGTCAGGAGATGGCGGCCTTCATACTGTATCTCATCTGATCCCCTGCTGCCGAGGGGTAGCGGAAGATATTTTGAAAATTCTTTACGGATATCTTCAATTGTAAGTCCCTCCAGTGATGGTGTTCTCGTATAGCCTGCGGATATTGCGGGAAGTGTTACATCAAGTTTTTTTATATCCTTGTTTTCCGTATCGGGGAATATAGTCACTGTACTTTTCGGTACTTTATCAACATCTACGACCTCAATGGGGAAGCCCTCCTGACTGAGTTCCTGCTGATAGAGGCTCACAAAGGCGTTGTGCTCGACAACCGTGACAAGTTCTGCAACGCCTTCACCCGGCGAAGTCATGCGTCGCAGGCCCCGGCCAAGAGTCTGTTCCGGCAAAATGTTCGCCTTGGAGGTGTAAGGTCGGAGAGGGACAACAGTCGTAACATTGCGGACATCCCAGCCTTCCCGGAGCATGAGGACGGACACAATACACCGGTAGGGGCTTTTCCCCGAATCGAGATCCCGGGAAAGATCGCGCAGTGTCCTCAAATCTTCCTCGCTGATTTCCTTTTCACTCTCCACAAAGGATGGATACCCCTTATTTTTGCCACCGATCCACTTGATTTTTCCCTTAAGGTTCGTATGGAGGTTGATCGTCCTGCCGTTTAATTCGCCAAACAGGGAATCAGTGTTCAGCCTCCTCGCAATCTGATCAGCGGCCTCAGTATCTTCCGTCATAACAAAAAGCAGAGGGCTCTTGCCGCTTTTTTCCCACTCTTCCCTGGATTTCAGCCAGCGTTGATAACCCATCATCAGATGTTGCTGGAATCGTTCCGAAGCATCGCTGCTGGGACGTTCGGAAAGACCTTCCCCGCGGCCTATGATGGGAATCTTTACAATTCCGCCGTTTACCGCTTCACCCAGGGGCGCGTCACATATAACATGCTGGAATATCTGTCCGTGATTATCTTTTGGTGTCGCCGAAAAATCGAGCTGAGAAACCAGACCCCCTCCGGTTTTTCTCTGGATTTCAGTATGCAGAAAATCAATGGCTTCATTCCACGCCGAGCCGGGATCCCACAGATGGTGTGCCTCATCATTCAAAACCATGATACGATTATGCGCGGTAATCCGTTCACGCAGCGCCTTCCCCGTCTCGAGCGCGTTTCCTCTGGACACTGCCGGTCCCACCCAGTCGTATGTTTCGGCATCCTTCTTTGCTTTTCGTTTACTGACATCATAGAGACGGTGGATATTGGTGAGATAGAGGGTTCCCCCGGTGGATGTGCCGCTGGCTCCATCCTGGAGAACAACGGACAGGTTCCAGTCGCCACGCCACGCTACCGGAATCAAGGGATCTTTGAGAAAAATGTCGAGTCCACCAACTCCCGGCTTGAAATCTTCTTTTAATCGTTCAAAGACGGTCAGATTCGGAGCGATGGCCACAAAATGCCTGGACATGGGCGAATCGCTTTCACGAAGGGCATGGAAATAGCTCCACACGATAGCAAGACTCATGACCTTTGTCTTGCCCGCGCCGGTTGCCAGTTTGAAGGCGTATTTTGCCCAGCGGTCGTCTTCCGGATTGACACCGAGAGCAGCAGTTTCACGATCTGCACCGCCGAACTCGCAGATGGTACTGGATAGACTTCTGATTCCCCGGACTTCATAAAGGTAAATCATTGTCTCGACTGCTTCCCGCTGGCAGTAATAATATCGAAAAGGAATATTCTCACCTGTCGGTGTCTCGATCATATGATCCCGTTCGAACCAGTGGTAAAGGAGTTCCCGCGTTGTGTCGGAAGCGCCGGCATAATCGTTTTCGCGCCATGCCTTTACAAAGGACCGAAGGTTGTTGGCAACCGTGATAGAAGATGCCCTGCGGCCCTTTACAATTTCCGCGGGTTTTCCCTCTTCAGATCTGATTCTATGGCAATTTGGTTCTTCGTGGGGGGCATAAAGGGGTTCAAGGGCGGCAGGATTGATAACGGGGCTTGTCATATCATCACCTCCACCGTGATGCTCGTATCGCAGCCAAAGACATCGATCACTTTTACACAGGCAGTATATTTTCCCTTCTTTGGATATTTGTCATATCCAAGAGTGCTAATAGTCCTCAGTGAGCGATCCTTGCGGGTCCGGTAGTCCTGCCAGTGATGTTCGAAGGGTTTGTCCTCATGCCAGTCAAAATCCACCGCCCA
>JAFDAR010000248.1 GCA_019313735.1 Deltaproteobacteria bacterium
TAATAATAAGATGTGACCCTCTAATGGAGACTCTAATGGAAATGATATTTTTCAGGATCGCACTGGTTGCTTACTTCGTGAGCACGGCAGGATATATCATCTCGCTCTTCGTCGGGAGAGTGAGGGTGGCGAAGTTCTCGACGTGGGTGTTTTCTCTGGCATTCGCCCTGCACACGATCTGTATCGTTATTCAATGGACGGGGGAGGCTTCTACACCGTCGGCCAACATCTATGGTTCACTTTCATTCATCGCCTGGGCCGTTTCGGGTGCATATCTTGCCTTCCAAACAAAGACAAAGACACGGGTACTTGGTGCCTTTGTGTCTCCTGCGGTTCTGGTGATGATGATAGCCGCATCTTCTGGATTGATGGGTGGAGGTTCCATTCCTTCCGCCCTGCGCGGACCTTGGGTTCCGGTTCACGTTGTACTTTTACTTACCGGAGGAGCCCTCTTCGTGCTGGCATGTCTGGCAGGGACAATGTATCTGTTGCAGGCCAACCTGATAAAGAGCAAAAAGGTGCGTGGTTTCAGCAGACTGCTTCCGTCCCTGCGGGATCTTGACAGGATAAATCATATATGTATTGTCTGGGGATTTCCGCTGCTGACGTTCGGCATTATTGCGGGATCAATATGGGCTCGGACCGTCTGGGGGAGCAGCTGGTATTGGGATCCGAAGCAGGTGTTTACTGCAATCTCCTGGGTTATTTACGCCACCCTTGTTCACCAGAGAATGGTCATGGGATGGAAGGGAAGAAAGGCGGCCCTTCTGTCCATAATCGCCTTTGCCGGACTTCTCTTCGCCTTTATCGGCGTCAATGTCTTCTTTGTAACGATGCACAGTTTTTGATAAGAATATGAGCATAGCCCTCCTTGGAATAAATCATAGAAGCGCCCCTCTGAGCATAAGGGAGAGGTTGTCCATATCGTATGGGGAAGAGGGGAAAACTCTCGAGGCATTGAAGAATATTCCGCATGTCAGAGAGGTGATGTATCTTTCCACCTGTAACCGGGCTGAAGTGCTGGTGAGTATGAAACCCGCCGACACCGTCGTGGGGGAATTGAAGGCATTCATCACCGCCCGCGGCAACCTTTCTCCTGAAGAAATGGAAAAATGTCTCTATGTGTATCGCGATGAGGATGCGGTGCGCCATCTTTTCAGAGTGGCGTCAAGCCTCGATTCGATGATCATGGGAGAGCCTCAGATCCTGGGACAGGTCAAAGATGCCTACCGTCTGTGTGTGGGACAAAAAACCTCCGGCGTCATATTGAATAAACTGCTTCACCATGCCTTTTCCGTGGCAAAAAGGGTGAGGACGGAGACCTCTATAGCAAACAATGCGGTCTCGGTGGGTTTTGCCGCGGTTAAACTTGCCAAAAAGATATTCGGCACACTTGACAGAAAGAAGGTGCTTCTTGTCGGCGCAGGCGAGATGGCACAGCTTGCGGCCAGACACCTCATGGACAATGGGGTTGACCGCATAATCTTTACCAACCGCACTTACGAGAATGCGGTAAAACTCGCTAATGACTTTCATGGTCTCCCGGTTGAATTCGAACTTTTGGGTGAGAAACTCGGAGAAGTCGATATCGTGATAAGCTCTACAGGTTCTCCGGATTGTATTATATCCGGGGATATGATTGTGACGACCCTGCGCAGGCGTAAAAACAGGCTGATGTTTCTTATCGACGTGGCGGTACCGAGAGACATTGACCCTGCCGCGGGAGAGATCGACAATGTCTATCTTTATAATATTGACGATCTACAGGGGGTCGTTGGCGAGAATATGGAAAGCCGCCTTAACGAGGCAAGAAAGGCGGAATCCATTGTCGATGAAGAGGTCGCCAGATTTTACGGATGGTTCGCCACACTCGAGGTTGTCCCCACGATAGTGGACTTAAAGAACAAGACCGAAGAAATAGTAAAGGGAGAGATGGAGAGGTCTCACTCGTGGATGAAAAATCTTGATGGGGAAGAGAGAGAAAATATAGAAATACTCGTCAACTCCATTGTGAACAAGATACTGCACGATCCCGTCGTCGGACTGAAGAAAGAAAGCCGCGACGGCGAAGCCGATCCCTATGTGGCAGTGGTAAAAAAACTGTTCAGGCTGAAATAAAAATTGATGCATTCATAATTCTGTTGATTTATGAGGATTTTCGGTCAAGATCAAGGCCTGCGAAAAAAAATAACCGCAGGTGCCCCGCAGGAAATGCCCTTGGGGTATATATAGTTAATATTCCGAGGATTATTTCTTGAGCATAACATTCATAAAAAAGGCGCCCCGAGGATATAACCAGGGACGCCTTTTTTTGTTAAGGTTAATGGTTATACGAGTTTGACATTAGCGGCTGAGGGGCCTTTGTTGCCCTGCTCAACATCAAACGACACGCGCTGGCCTTCCTCCAGAGTTCTGAAACCTTCGGTTTGAATAGCGCTGTAATGAACAAACACATCACCGCCTTCATCACTTTCGATGAAGCCGAACCCCTTGCTTGAATTAAACCACTTCACTACATGTAAAAAGGAAACAGAAGCCAAAAAATCCAGATGTTCAAGTTCGTACTTTAAAATGTCTCAATCCTAACTTTACCGCACCTCGCCAACTGTCTGTCAGCAAAAGCGCTTTTCTCTGATGTCCAAGCCTATATAGTATTTTTAATGTAAGTCAAGTTATTTTTTTCTTTTCCCGGAGTGAAAAAGGCTTGTTTTGTGGTGTTACAACCCGGCGAGCCAGGTGACTATAGCGTTTCATAGTGTCCGTTCCTCCTTTTGGCTTATTCTCGTTTCAAAGGCAGTATATGTGGGTAGTTACCGGGTGCCAATTAGAAACGAAAGAGGGAATTACTTCGTGATGATTCTGTTTTGATGTGTTGGTTTATTCACCAGAAATGTGCTATTGTGCGTCCCGGGAGATTTGGGAGTGCATAATGTATAATAAGAAAATACTGGTGACAGGAGGGGCAGGATATATCGGCAGTCATACCTGTCTGACATTGCTTGAAGCAGGGTATGATGTGATTGTTGTCGACAACCTTGCAAACAGCAAGGAGGAATCGTTGAAACGGGTGCAGCAGATCGCGGGTAAGCCTCTGGAATTCCACAAGGTGGATCTGCTGGACAGAGACGCGCTGAACAGGGTTTTTGAAGGTGCTTCAATCGGTGCGGTGATTCACTTCGCGGGTCTGAAGGCCGTTGGAGAATCCGTCAGCATGCCGCTTCGTTACTATCACAATAATGTCACAGGAACGCTGTATCTGTGTGAGGCTATGCGTGAACACGGTGTCAGAAAGATGGTCTTCAGCTCTTCCGCAACTGTGTATGGAGATCCTCACACGGTTCCGATAATGGAAGATTTTCCGCTGGCGCCCACCAATCCATACGGACGTTCAAAGCTTATGATTGAAGAAATCCTCTGTGACATCAATGCTGCCGGGGAAGGGTGGGATATAGCGCTTCTTCGATATTTCAATCCGGTAGGAGCCCATTCAAGCGGCCTGATCGGCGAAGATCCTAACGGCATACCGAACAACCTCTTTCCCTATATAACGCAGGTTGCCATCGGCAAACGCAAGGCACTTTCGGTATTTGGTAATGACTATCCCACTGTGGACGGAACGGGCGTCAGGGATTATCTTCATGTCGTGGATCTGGCGAACGGACACATGAAGGCGCTGGAAAAACTGGCATCCGGTCCCGGTATTGTCATCTATAACCTTGGCACCGGGCAGGGATACAGTGTCCTTGAAGTTGTTGAAGAGTTTGGGAAGATCTCCGGCCGCAGAATACCATATAACATAGTGAACCGCCGCCCGGGTGATATAGCCGTGTGCTATGCCGATTCTTCGAAGGCGAAGAATGAAATGGGCTGGTCGGCGACAAGGGGTATAGACAAGATGTGTGCCGATGCCTGGCGCTGGCAGTCTCGAAACCCTGACGGCTATTGAAAAGGATTGCCGAAAATATGGCTGAAAAAACATCAAATTCCACGTTGTTTCTTATAGATGGGACAAATTATATCTATCGCGCGTTTTACGCGATTCGCGGGCTTTCCAATTCCCGGGGATTTCCCACCAACGCGATCTATGGTTTCACCAACATGCTCATGAAGCTGTGCCGCGATTGGGAACCTGAGTATATCGCCGTTGTGTTTGACGCGAAAGGCCCCACGTTCAGGCATGAGGCGTATGACCAGTACAAGGCGAACCGCAGCGCGATGCCCGATGAACTTCGCCCCCAGATCCCGCATATCAGGGATGTCGTCCGCGGTTTTTCCATGAAGGTCATCGAGAAACAGGGGGTAGAGGCGGATGATATTATCGGCACCCTGGCGAAGAGATACGGGCAGGCGGGGATGAATGTGGTCATCGCCTCCGGTGATAAGGATCTGATGCAGCTTGTGTCGGATAATGTCCTGATGGTGGATACCATGAAGGACATATCCTACGATGT
>JAFDAR010000249.1 GCA_019313735.1 Deltaproteobacteria bacterium
TGGCGAGAAGGCGAAATCTCCTCCTATCGGCTGCCGGATGTCAACCCTTGCCAGGGAGAACATGAGTGGATAGCACAGATGATTTGTGATGGTGGCGTCAAACTGGTGTCTTGAATAGAAGGGGGCGACAAAATCCTGCCCATCTTTTATAGGATGACCGAGATACTTTATCCATTTGGGTGTAATTGATCGAAGGTCCGCGTCGACAACAATCGTAACCTTTGCCTCCGCGTCTCTGCAAAACTGGAAGAGGTTGTAGAGATTGTTTCCTTTCCCCTTTACCCCTTCCGGCGTGGATATATATTTCTTTTTAACCCTGCCGGGGATCTCCGCGGAAAGAAATGCCTCTTTGGTGCCGTCCGAGCTGTTGTTGTCACAATTGACGATGATACTTTTCGCATCTGGAAAATATCTGGCAAGTCCCTCTCCAGCCATCCTGGTAACGTAACCGATGGTCTTAGCTTCGTTGTAAGAGGGGATGCCAACCACCACATCAAATTTATCTTTCATACTCTTTTCTCTCCCTGGTATATCCTCGGTGTCCGGCGGAAATCGAAGCTACTGCGCCTCCTCAAAGAAGGCCGCCTCCCTGCCGATAACATCACGTATGTCATCAAGGATGTCCGGTTGTCTCATGATTATCCGTTCCCAGGAAACGGTCTGTGGAACCTCGAATATATGGTTTGTATTCTCGTTTTCATAGGCGATAAGCTCGTCAATCAGGCCCACGTCCCGGTATCTGTCAAATCTGCTGTCGCTCGTGATGAGGTGCAGCAGACGGTCACTGACAAGATGTGGCGAGGTAAGAAATTCTCCGGCGGCCAGGATGGCGTTCTTGAAGATCCCCTTTACCAGCGCTTCTTCGGTATTTCGATCATACTCAAGCTTTGAGAAGGCCGCATTGTCACAGTATTTCCTGATAAGTTCATCGGCCACGTTCAGGTAGGTTATAGTGATATCCCTCACAAAATAATCGGATATCTCAAGCCCTTCTTCAATAACCAGCGTCGATAGAAGTGTGGACACGACATCGATAGCCACCTTATAAAGGCCGCCTTCGGGATTATCTGATGAAACCGGCTGGTGCTTGTGTTCGAACGGTCTTGTGGAAAATTGTACCTGCGCTATATTGTTTGCCTTCCTGTAGACCTCTATAAGGGTAAATATCTCAACTCCCCAGTTGGTGGCAAAATGCATGCGTTTCAGAAGATTTGTCTCAAAGACCATCTCACCTGACAGCTGATAGTTAAATGCCAGCAGATAATCGATAAGCCTTACGAATCTTTCCTCTCCTGATTCCCAGAATTTTCGCTTGAGGGCCAGAAGGAGCGGATCAAGGAGGAGACGTTTTACCCTCCCATACATGCGATTATCCCCGATTCTCAGGTAGGATGCCTTGGAAAACTGATAATTCAGTACAAGAACGGGGTAGAAGAGTCGATCGAGCTGTCTGCGGTGGAATGTCCTTATGTCGGCATCGATCACACCGATATATTTGGCTCCAATGGCCTGTGCTACGCCAAAAGACATGAACATGTTTCTGCCTTTTCCTGGCCGGTCAAGGCCGAAACCGCCGTCGTTGAGTCTTTTGTAAAGGGTCTTGAGGCCGACGCCTTCGTTATGCTGGATGATATAGTTGCGTATGCCATATTTCCGGAGGAGGGCCGCAAGTTCCAGAGCCTCCTCATCGGTGGCCGAATCAAGTCCGAAGATGATCTTTTTGAGATATGAAACCTTGCTGAGCTGTTTGAGGATGTTTATAAAGGTGGGCCTGTTTTCCTCCGCGGTAAACTCCGTCGCCAGCGTTGGAATAACCAGCACCGCCCTTGCGGTCCGCGAGGCCGATCTGAGTTGGGGGCCAAGCTTATGCTGGTCCTTATCAAGAATGTACAGAGTGGTTATCTTTGTGTGTTTCTGCGAAAAGTCTATCATGGCTTTCTCTCCTGAATGCGGGGTCTGTCATGATGAGGTATTGTTGTTGAATGTGGGCTTATCTTAGTGTATGTGTAAAACTAAATAACAGATTTTTGCTGAGATGGCAACACGATTAAAGGGGACAGGCTACTTTTTTATCATAGAGCGTTGCCCCTCTGCGGGCAACTTCTTTTATTGAGACTTTTGCATAACGTCCCCTTTGATCCCCAAAAAAGTAGCCTGTCCCCTTTTTTTAGGAGGTAGTCCTGTGAGACTTGCGGTGTTGGAGACAGAAAAATGTATCGGCTGTCAGAGTTGCATGTTTGCCTGTTCAAGA
>JAFDAR010000250.1 GCA_019313735.1 Deltaproteobacteria bacterium
GGTCACCTGTTTTATGCGTGTCACGAGACCCACCCTTGGTGTGGTCTTGAGATTAATAATGCCCTTCCCACCCCGCGACTGGAGCCGATATTCCGAAATCTCCGTTCTCTTGCCAAAACCGTTTTCCGAAACGGTCAGGATGGAATTGCTGTCACTCAGCACCTCCATACCAACCACTTCATCGTCGGGGGCCATTCTGATACCGGTTACGCCACGGGCGGTTCTCCCCATGGCACGAACATTTTTTTCGCTGAATCGGATCGCGTTGCCTTTCCTGGCACCCAGGAAAATATCCTGATCTCCATTGGTCAGTTTGACATCGATCAGTTCATCCCCCTCGTCAAGGGTAAGCGCGATTATACCGCCGGTTCTGGGGTTGGAATAGGCAATAAGGTCTGTTTTTTTGATAATTCCCCGCCTGGTCGCCATTATAACAAATTTACCCTCGACAAACTCCTTTACAGGAAGAACCGCCGTAATTTTCTCATCCTTCGATATTCCTATGAGATTAACTATTGCCTTGCCCTTTGCGGCTCTTCCGGCCTGAGGAATCTGGTATATCTTCAGCCAGTATACACGCCCCAAATTAGTGAAAAACAGGATATAACTGTGTGTCGAGGCTATAAACATCCTCTCAAGGAAATCGTCCTCTTTTGTGCCCATGCCGACTTTTCCGCGCCCGCCACGATGCTGACTTCTGTACAGACTCACCGGATTTCTCTTTATATAATTCTGGTGTGATATGGTAACAACCATATCCTCCTCCACAATCATATCTTCAATCCCTATATCCGTACTGCTCAAGACTATCTCGGTCCTCCTGGCATCTCCATATCGCTTCTGTATATCCTCCAGCTCCGCTATAATGATATCAAGGACCTTCTGGGAATCCGCGAGTATGCCCTCCAGTTTCTTAACAAGGGCTGATATCTCGATATGTTCCTCCCGTACCTTGTCTCTTTCCAGACCGGTCAGTCTCTGCAGTCTCATTTCCAGGATTGCCCTGGTCTGCTCTTCACTCAGCCCGAATCGCGCCATTAACTCTTCGGATGCCGCTTTCGCGTTTTGCGACGCCTTAATAATGGCGATGACTTCGTCTATGTTGTCGAGAGCAATGATGAGCCCTTCCAGGATATGCAACCTCTCTCTGGCCCTGGACAGTTCAAACATCGTCCTTCTGGTAATCACCTCTTTTCTGAAATCGATAAACTTACCGAGGATCTCCTTAAGGTTCATAAGCCTTGGCTGTCCTCGGTCAATGGCCAGCATGATTATGCCGAAGGTTGATTCCATCTGGGTGTGTTTATAGAGCTGATTGATAATAACCCCCGATATTTCATCCCTTTTGAGCTCTATTACTATCCTCATTCCTTCACGATCCGATTCATCCCTCAGATCGGCTATACCGTTTATCTTTTTTTCCTTTACCAGATCGGATATCTTTTCTATGAGGTTTGCCTTGTTAACAAGATAGGGCAGTTCCGTAACAATGATACTTTCCCTGTCATTTCTGGCGTTTCGTTCGATTATGGCACGCGCTCTGACCTTGATGATTCCGCGCCCCGTGCGGTAGGCGGAAACTATGCCGTCTCTGCCGTTAATAAATCCGGCTGTGGGAAAATCGGGACCCTTGATGAATGCCATGAGATCGTCAACCGATAGCTCCGGATTATGGATGAGTTCGATTATTCCATCGACAAGTTCGGTAAGGTTATGGGGGGGAACATTGGTTGTCAATCCGACCGCTATTCCCGACGACCCGTTTAGAAGGAGGGTGGGAATCCTGGCGGGAAGAACCGCCGGTTCCTCAAGAGACCCGTCGTAGTTTGGAATAAAATCGACGGTATCCTTATCGAGATCCATGAGAAGCTCATCCGCCATCTTCTCCATCCTGACCTCTGTATAACGCATGGCAGCCGGCGGATCCCCGTCAACAGACCCGAAATTTCCCTGGCCATCAATTAGCGGATACCTCATGGAGAAATCCTGCGCCATCCTGACAACGGTATCGTACGCGGCCGTGTCCCCATGGGGATGATATTTACCGATAATGTCACCCACTATCCTCGCGGATTTTTTATAGGGCCTGTTCCACCGGCTTCCAAGCTCAGACATGGCGAATAGCGCTCTTCTGTGAACCGGTTTCAATCCATCCCTGATATCGGGAATTGCGCGCCCCACAATTACACTCATCGCGTATTCCATGTAGGACTTCTTCATCTCAGATTCTATCGTTACCGGTATGTTCTTC
>JAFDAR010000251.1 GCA_019313735.1 Deltaproteobacteria bacterium
CATGGATCGGCAAACGGGACGGTAAGGAAAAATCTGACATTCATATGATGGGTGGATTTATCTATGGGAATCTGCTTGACTTGGACAACGCGATCGCCTGCTACCGGAAAGTGATCGAGCTGGACCGGACATCCACGGCATTATCGAACCTTGGCAAACTCTATCTAATCAAAGGAGAAAAGGAAAAAGCGCTTTCGTATCTCAAGGAAGCTTTTGAGCTTGAACCGGGCCCCATGAACGGGCAGGTTATTTCAATAATAAGTGAAGAAGACTGGAAGATAAAGAGCCTGACCCTCTGCATGATAGCAAAAGATGAGGAGGAAACAATCCTACAGGCCCTGGAATCTGTAAAAGACATTGTGGATGAGATTATAGTTGTAGATACCGGCTCCTCTGACAACACCAGGGAGATTGTCAGGGAATTGGGGGGAAAGGTCATTGAGACCGAATGGCAGGACGATTTTTCTGTTGCAAGAAACCTTGCTCTGAAAGAAGCGACCGGTGACTATATATTGTGCCTCGACGCGGATGAGTTTATTGATCCCAGGGAACGGTTTGGATTACTTCTGGTAAAGGGGCTTTTGCCGCCTGCCCGGGCAACAAGGGCTTACAAAATCAAAGTGGAACCGGCCAAAGAAGCCGTGGGGTTGTCGGTGTCATTTTTCCCGCCGGGAAGGGGATTCGGTTTCATGGCGCTGTATTCGAGACCATTGATGAATCATTGCGCCATTTGGGAATTGAAGCGACCGGAAATGATATATTCAAGATTACACATTCGAAGCCGGACGGCAAAGTTAGGGATCAAAGGAAAACTCCGGCTGTTTTAAAATGTTTCAAATCAGCCCTTGATCCGGCAAAGGCGCTGGAAGGAGGTCTGTTTTTTTTGAGGCTCGGGGAACTTGGCCGGGCATATCCCTGGTTGGAAAAGACGGAGAAAATGGAGCCGGTGCTTTCAGTAAAGATAGCGCAGCTCTATTCAATGAAAAATCAACTTGACCGGGCCGGGAAGATCATCAAAAAGGGGCTTGAATACTCTCCCGGATCGTCCGATCTGATTCTTGCGCTGGCAGGGGTGTATCATAAAGAGGGACAATACAACAAAGTCCGGGAACTCCTGAGCGACAGAATTGATGTTGTCAGGAAAGACCAGGGCCCGGAAGCTGCCGCGGAGGCCTCCTACTATTACGGAATTGCGTTATTGGAAGCAGATCTCCTCGCGGAAGGGATAGACCATATAGCGTATGCTTCAGAAAAAGATCCTCTGAACACCGGATATATGATGGGCAGCATTTACGCTTTTTCAAAGGCGGGTCAATGGGAAACCGCCATAGAATTGGCAGGACGGATAGTAGATAAGGAAGGAATGGAGATAGACCGGGAAGTCAACGATTTTGCGGACGTGTCCCTTGTTTTTATGGAGCTAAGCAAGCATTTCGGGAAAGCCGGCCGGGTTGACGAGGAAAGTATGTGCCGGAAGATTATCGAGATTATCCTTCAAACACAACGTTTAAAAAAGGAAGAAATGGAGAAGATGGACGGAATGTTGGAGTCTGAGGAGGAGAGCGCTGATGACTGAGAATTTAACGTATGAACAAAACATGGAATTTTTGGAAAAAAGAGACTCAAAGCTGGCCGGGAGGGTCCGGGCGGCGGATAAAGGAGACTCCTTCAAAATCATCCGCTCAAAGACAGGCTATCCAAACGTGATAATTGAGAAAGGATTTGATGCAGAGGCGCTCTATGACAATAGTGATCCCCTGAAATATTGTCGTCAATATTTAAAATCCCTCGATATTAAATATGCCCCCATTGTAATCTTCATGGGCCTTGGCCTTGGATATCATCTTAATCTGTTTTTTAAAGAATACAGCAAGCGGCTCAAAACAGAAGAAATCGTTATCTTTGAAGAAAATATCGGCCTGTTTCGTCTGGCGCTCGAGCTGGGTGATTTCCGTAAAATTATCTCTCATCCGAACATTCACCTCTTTGTCGGTGAAGATTCCGAAACTGCCTTCCCGAAGCTGAGGACCGAAATTCTTCTAAGTGAAAAAAACCGGATTGTTTTAAGATCGGTCAAGATCATCCCTGTCCCGGCAAGCATTTTACAGGGCAATGAATACTATCTGCGAGCGCTCAAAACGGTCAAGGATGCGGCTCGCCAGGTAATGATCACTGCCGGGAACGACCCGTTTGACAGTCTTGTCGGTCTGGAAAACATGTTTAAAAACCTTGAGGATATAATTTCCAGTCCCGGTTTAAATCTCTTTCATGACAGGTTTAAAGGAAGGCCAGGCATACTGGTGGCGGCAGGACCGTCGTTGAACAAAAACATGCACCTTCTCAAAGACCTGCGGGATCGCGCCCTTATCATAAGTTGTGACGCAAGCTTCATTCCCCTTATGAAAAATGGAATCCGCCCGCATCTGGTAACGTCGCTGGAGAGGACTCCGGGGGTTGACCTCTTTTATTCCGGGGTTAAGGATTTTCAGGGAACTTATTTTGTCGCATGCCCGGTCCTCATGCCGGAAGTATTTTCCGCCTTCAAGGGGGAAAAGATTATCGCTTACAGAGCGTTTTCTCACTTTGACTGGCTGGAGAATGAAAAGGGTTCGCTGAGCACAGGCATGTCCGTGGCCAATATGGCATTTAAGATTCTCGAGGCATTGGAATGCGACCCTGTCATTCTGGTCGGGCAGGATCTCGCCTATTCCGAGGAGGGTGATACCCACGTTGAGGGCAATATA
This sequence comes from Deltaproteobacteria bacterium, assembly GCA_019313735.1. Classification (GTDB taxonomy): domain Bacteria; phylum Desulfobacterota; class Syntrophia; order Syntrophales; family UBA2210; genus UBA2210. The sequence continues at coordinate 2,745 of JAFDAR010000251.1, forward strand.
TTTTATGCTTGAAGGAAATGACGGCAGACCCGTAAGGTCGGAGAGGGCATGGGAGATCATGAAAAACACATACGAAGAGGATTTAGAGGCCTGGCAGGGTAGATGTATCAATGCGACAGAGGGTGGCGCCAGGATTCGGGGGGCCGAAGTAATGACTCTTAATAAGGCGATTCGGAAATATTGCACGGAAGAGTTCTGCCCGGAGTTGATAATCAAAGAGGTCTTTTCTGATTTTGAAAGGAAAAATGTTGATGTTGAAGGGGAATTAAAAAGGATCCGCAAAAAGG
>JAFDAR010000252.1 GCA_019313735.1 Deltaproteobacteria bacterium
GTCCATCACGCAGTTCAAGACATCTCTCTGAGTCTCTTCGTCGGCGCCTGAAATTCTGCTTGCCTCCAGCGCCTGCCTCAGAAAGCAGGGAAAGCAGTCCAGAAATATCTTCAAATGACAATTCCTTTCTAACCAAGCGCGTAGAGCACATTCTGCCAGACGGCCTTTATATCGCCGGAAACAGCGCCGCCGGTATATTCAACAATGTTGGTCTTCATTATCTGAGCTTTTGTAATGGCATTATCGTATCGTATTCTTCCCGCTGGTTTAACGCCGTGTTCTTTTGCTTCCCCTTCAATTTGTTCGGTAATCTCCGGGTTTAGATCCCACTTGTTAACGCATACAATCGTGGGAATTCTGAAATGCGCGGTGAGCTGGGCTACCCGAAGTAAGTCGTGCTGACCTGAAAGGGTAGGCTCTGTTACAACCAGTACGAGGTCAGCGCCCGTTATGGATGCGATAACGGGGCATCCGATTCCCGGTGAACCGTCTACAATTATATAGTCGAGGTTTTTTCTCCCCGCAATATCTCGGGCTTCCTGGCGTATCAGTGTTACCAGTTTTCCAGAATTTCCTTCGGCCATGCCGAGCCTTGCGTGTACCACAGGTCCATAGTTTGTAGACGATGTATACCACTCACCATTTACTACCGGTTCAAAGGAAATCGCATCAGCAGGACATACGCGCACACAAACGCCGCACCCTTCACAGAATATGGGGTTTATTAAAGGTGTATCCGCTGTTTCGCCATTGCCCAGGACCGGGTAATGTATCGCATCGAAGCGGCATTCTTCTATGCATCGATCGCAGGCTATACACTTATCTTCCAATACTTTTGCTTTCTTGCCACCGCTAAAATCTTTCCGATGCTCTATCCTGGGATTGAGAACAAGATGCAGGTCGGCCGCGTCCACATCACAGTCCGCAAGGACTTTCTTTCCCTCCAGGGCAGCGAAGGCTGCCACAATGCTGGTCTTCCCGGTGCCGCCTTTTCCGCTTATTACAACAATTTCTTTCATATTCACTCCTGGGGTCCTATGCTTTTGGGAGTAATTAGACCCGCTTTGATGAGTTGTATGTATGATCTGTCAAGAGTGTAGGTTTGACCCCTTTCCTGCTATCTTTTCCCAGCAGGCCTCAAAGGTTTTTTGATATTCCGGTAGCGCATGAATCACCATCTCTCCCCGCGAATAGGCTTCGGCTATTCTTCGATCATTCGGTATTTCCAAGACAATCTCTATTCCTTCTCTCCTGCAGTATTCTTTAACGTCTTCATTGCCCACATCGGAACGGTTGATAGCCACGGCAAATGGTAAATTCAGTTCTCTGACCATTCCAACGGCAAGCTCCAGATCGTTCAAACCAAAAGGAGTGGGCTCCGTAACCAAAAGGACAAAATCCGCGTTCTTCACTGCCGCAATAACCGGGCAGGATGTCCCAGGAGGAGAATCGAGGATCACAATCTCCTGATCTCCGGCAGCTTTCTTGACTCCGTCGATAACCGCCGGAGACATAAGTTCTCCAATATTGAGCAATCCATGTACAAAACGGATTCCATTGCTTTCCCCCTCTTCGACAATGCCTACCTCTCTGGACACCTCTATGAATGCATCCTCGGGGCAGAACAATTTACATGCGCCGCAGCCATGACAGAGTTCAGGAAATATCAATACCTTGCCTTTTATGACTGCAATGGCTTTGAATTCGCAGACATCCGCGCAAATACCGCATCCCGTGCACTTTTCTTCAATGACCTTCGGCATCGATACCGTGACAGGTGCGGTTTTTTCAATTTCCGGTTTCAGAAAGATATGGCAGTTCGGCTCTTCAACATCACAGTCCAGTATCTGAATCGTCCTCCCCGTGCTGGCAAGAGCCAAAGCAAGATTTGTCGCTATTGTTGTCTTACCGGTGCCACCCTTCCCGCTTGCAACGGCTATTTTCAAGGGGGTTCACTCCTTTCTAAACCATCGTAATCGCACCTAAAGGACACTCATCAATGCAGATTCCGCACCCTGTGCATTTATTTTCGTCAATTCTGGCTATATCATTCATTGTGATTGCATCCACGGGACAGGATTTAACACACACTCCACATCCATTGCATCCTTGAGCATTAACACGGGCGACTACATTGCCTTTGCCCTTTTGAATCTGGTCTATCCGGCCTTTGATATCCTGAAGATGTTTTTCGAGAACGCGAGCTTCCTCTTTGAGGGCGTTTGCGTCATCTTTTCCA
>JAFDAR010000253.1 GCA_019313735.1 Deltaproteobacteria bacterium
TGTTCTTTTTCCCCCTGCATTCGAATATCTCAAGTCCCTCTGAAATATGGAATTCGCTATAATCGCTTCCCTGTGAGATCATATGCTCGCCGATTGGTACAAGTTTACCGCCCTGTGGAGTCAGATGCTCGAAAATGCAATAGTTGTTACCGGAAACCCCGTCCAGCTCTTGAACATCACCTGAAAATGCCTCAAAAAGGAGTTCAACAAGATTTATACCGGTAGAATGGTAAACAACCGTAGGTGTCTGGCTCGGAAACCTTGCATCGATCTCGAGTACTTTTAATCCCCCGAGACTGTCGATTGCTTCAATATCCATGATCCCACGAAGGTTCAGGTTCTTTGCCAACTTATGAGAAATATCCCTAAAAGCTGGATAGTGCCCGATAGGCGTTATCATGTGGCAGTCATAGGAGTCATCCACATGCACTTTTGTCTCCTTGATAACTGCAAAATTACTGCCATCCCCTACAACTTCCAGTGAAATTACATCCCCGCGCACATACTCTTCAACAAGCATTGATGGATCAAGACCTTCCAGCCCCCCTTCATCATAGATAATGGAAGTTCCCACGCTACTGCTCTGGCAGGGCGGCTTAACAAAAAAAGGAGGAACTGTTGGGTTGTCGAGAGGTGTAGGCACATCAATTGACTTGAAATATTCTTTTGAACGCTTCTTATCCTTGCTTGTATGATATGCATCAAAATCAAATAACATCGGGCATTCCAGCTCATCCTTAATGCCTTTCAGGAATTCGATCGTATCCTGATCCTCATTAACCGGAATTATTCCATCCACCATTCCTGAAATATCAATAAGCTTTTCAGGCTTCTGAATGACATCAAAACAATGGAAATCGTCAACCATATTTTTTATCAGCGGATTCTTGTTCCTGTCAACAAGCACAACATTCATCCCGGCTTTTTTTGCCAGATAAGCCACTTCGAACCCCTGCAACTTCCCCCCGACAATAGCTATGCTTCTCATGACACCACCCCTACTATTCTGTTAAAATCGGATTGGCTTGCCGGTTCCATACCCATCTCCCTCAGGCGCTTTACAACACTTTTAGGGTTCCTGTCCCTCTCTTTGAGGTCCCTGTCATAATTGACAACGCCTTCGAGGGAGGAATTGGAAGGTATTATGGATGTAACCACATTTGCCCCCGCATTCAATCTTTGCACCATACCATCGATCCCTTCAAGGTCAAGGGATGCAGGGATCGGCCGGTCAGGAAACATCAATCTTAGTATTGCCAATATTTTCAGTTCGGAAATGTTGGATCCCTGAACAGTATCCTTAAGGGGAGTCCCTTCCTGCGGAACAAAGGTCATAACGCGAACCATATCAGGAGAGGTCTCTTCCATACCCCGCAGTGATAGAATGGTTGACTCTACATCATCCCCGACCCCTGTCAGTATCCCGTCTTCAACACAGTAACCGATACTTTTTGCGAATTTCCTTGCATTGACCCGATCATCAAAGGATTGTCCGACCCTCAGTTTCTTATACAGGTTCCGGTCATGCGTCTCCTGGTATAATGCAAGGAAGTTCGCGCCATTTTCGTTTAATTCTTTCAGTACCTCATTGTCCATAACCCCCGGAGAGATCATAATTGGAAGATCAAGTTCGCTTTTCACTGTTTTTACGAGATCAATAAACCTTTCAGGCCTGTCATGAAAGTAAGGATCTTCCCCCATGGTCAGGTCCACCATGTGAATGTCCTCACCTTTCAAAGCCCTGCAAATATTACGGACCTCCCTGATGTCAAGACGGTATCTCTCTATATCATTCGGTTCCCTGTAGTAGCAAAATGCACATCTGTTTTTACAGTATGTGGAAAAGTAAACAAAGCTGTAGAGAAAGACCTTGTTCCCGAAGAAATGATCCCTTACCTTTCGTGATATATAAAACAATTTTTCAAGTTCTTCTTTTTTATTGATAGAAACCAGTTCCCTCAGATTATCATCTGAGAATTTAGATCCGTTCAATATCCCTTCTGCAAAATTGTCCAGATCATTCTGTGTCATATCATTTAACCCATGTTCTCCAGTATCGCGCCTAAAATCACAGTTTCTCATGCTTAACTAACCTCTCCTAATGTCTTCTACTCCCGATTATCCTCATAAGAACACTTACTTAAATTTTTAATTTGTAGAACAGACTTCAATGTAGTAACCTTTATATAGCTCCTGTTATATACTATATGAGTAGAACAGACCATGTATTTACA
>JAFDAR010000254.1 GCA_019313735.1 Deltaproteobacteria bacterium
AAAATGTTTTTCTCAGGCAAATGCCGATGAAGTCGCAATCAATATTCCCGCCGCAAAAATGACAGCGCCCAACTCCGCTCCTCCAGCTGTGGCCAGGATGGGGGTTATTCCTAACAGAAGAAATCCAAACGCGAATCTTGCTTCTCTTGAATCCATAATGTTCTCCTTAGTCTTCAATCCGTTTAACACTTACGGCTGATATAATGAGCCTGTTTCTTGTCAGCAGATGTTTCATTACAATTCCAACTGCCTCTACCGCGTCTCCCACAAATATCTTGTTTGAAGGCGCAGTGAACATGATTACTCGTATACCTGCCGTTTCGTCTTTAATATGAAAGTGAGGTCTGTTCAACCATCTGAAACTTATCTTCTGAACCTCACCCGATATCCTGACAACATCTCCGATCATTTTCGGGTCTATCTTTCCTATCCTACAGGAGCGTGCCTTTGTGCCAAACTGCTCGCTTGCCTGCGTGAAACTCCTGCGACTCATCCACGCCAGAGTCATTGGAATGACCAGCAGCATGATCAGGCCGGGAACGGCATACAACAAGAATCTCGAATCTCCCGTCGAGTTGTAGTGCAAGGCTACAGCCACCGCACATACAGTGAATGCCACCCAGGCTAATGCTGACATTTCATCGCGTTTCCTTTAATCTGCCGGCAGTTCCTTTCTGAACATCAGGAAGTATGCAACCCCGATGAATACAAAACCGCCGACTATATTTCCTATCGTAACAGGGATAAGATTCCAGAGCCATATATCTGACCAGCTAAGGCCCCCGTTGGCAAGCAGCATGCCACCCTTTTTTGCAATTACTGCCGGGTACCAGTCCATCAGGAACTTCCCTGCAGGCAGAAAGTACATATTGGCCACGACGTGCTCAAAACCGGACGATACGAACGCCATGATCGGAAACCAGACTCCAAAGAATTTGCCGATCACATTGTCTGCCGTGATGGCAAGAAGGATGGCGATGTTAACCAGGAAGTTACACCCAATGGCCTTCATGAAACAAGACCACAGACCCATGGCTCCTACGGCCTTGTATCCCAGAACCTTTCCGGTTGCGATACCGACCGCTGTCATGCCAAAGGCGTTTACTGCCATGGTGCCATCGGCCTGGCCGCTTACAAACGGGCCGACTGCCATAAGATATGCGTAAGCAAGTGAGCCTACGAGGTTTCCTATGTAGACCCACGTCCAGTTTCTAATGACCGCGCCCCAGGTGATTTTCTTCATCATCGCGGCCATGGGGACGATCATACAGTCACCGGTAAACAGCTCCATGCCGGTCAGGACGATGGCAATCAGGCCAACGGGGAATACGGACCCGCCAACGAGTTTGGCAATTCCGGGTGTTGCTATGCCCGTTATGCATACGGTGCACAGCGCTCCACCAATGGCGATATAGGCACCTGCCATAAAGCCTCGGAGAAGCAGGTTAAAGATTGAGAGTTTCGCTTTGCCGACACCTGCATTGCCAACAAGAGCGACCATTTTTGCCGGGGTGTTAAAAGCCATAAAATCAGTACCTCCTCCATTCATTTAAATAAATTTAATGTGGCCCCCTGTGGGCCGCTTATACCATCCAATCAGGCTGCTTCTATCTTTACCGCGCAGACCTTGTATTCGGGGATTTTCCCGATGGGATCAAGCGCGGGGTTGGTAAGAAGATTTACAGCGGCCTCACTGAAGTGGAAGTTCATGAATATAGTGCCCTCAGGCGGGGTCTCGACCACAGTGGCCTTTACTTTAAGACTGCCACGCCTCGATGTGACGGTTATAAAATCGCCTTCCCCGATCCCCAGTTTCTCCGCGTCTGTGGGATTTATCTCCGCCAGGCTCTCAGGATACCGTTCATTGAGCCCCTCGCTCCTTCTCGTCATGGTTGCCGTATGGAAGTGATAGAGGACACGTCCGGTTGTAAGGATAAACGGATATTTTTCATCCGGTAGTTCCTCCGAAGGTCTGTAATCTATCGCGGAAAAGAGCCCCAGTCCCCTGCTGAACTTATCCTTATGCAGATATTTGGTGCCGGGATGATCCGTGCCGGGGCAGGGCCACTGAAGCCCCTCCTCTTCTATCCGCTCATAGGTAATACCTGCGTAGCTGGGGGTCAGGCCGTTTATTTCGTCCATGATCTTTTTAGCGGAAGAGTAGTCCATGGTGTAATTCATCTTTGTTGCCAGTTCGGAAATTATCTGCCAGTCGGCCTTCGCCTCACC
>JAFDAR010000012.1 GCA_019313735.1 Deltaproteobacteria bacterium
TGCCGGATTGCCTCCGCAAATAACAGGGGGAGAACTTTCAGAATATGTGGAGGGAAAATTGTACCGTGTGGATATCAGATCCGGAAAGAGAAAGTGGTCACTCTGGGTAAACCCTGATGACTATACATTGACAAAGGTTCAAGAGATTGATGATAGCAGGGTTATTTACAGGGCGACATTCAGTGATCATGTTGTTATTGATGGGATGCCATATCCCGGGAGGATAGATATAAAGGTAGAAGAACCTGAAAGGGCGAGTATAAATATATGTTATCTCTATCTTGGAATCTCACACAATGAGAGTGTGGCGGCTTTTGACCTCCAAACACCTTCCGGTATTACCCCCGTATTCATAGACTAACAAGTTGAGACTGACGCAGAAATTGGGCAAAAGGGGACGTTATGCAAAGATCCCAAGTTACCGTTTGGCGCGCTTATACAACCGCGCCAAACGGCAGGCAATTTATTTGATATTGAGCAGTTTTTTTCTGGCTATCCTTGCGGGTGTTGTGTTGGGATAATCTTTAATAACCCTCTGCAGCAAAAGCCTGGCGCTGGATTTGTCACCGAGTTTCAGAAAAGAGAGGGCCTGTTTCAAAAAGGCATTGGGGACCTTGTTCCCCTTGGGGTAGTTCTGGATCACCCCTTCGTATTCCACGATTGCTTCCTCGTATTTCCCCTCGAAGTAGTTACACTCCGCGATCCAGAATTGCGCATTATCTGAATACTCTGTGTTGGGGAAGGATTTCAGGAACTTCCGAAACTCTTCTTTCGCCAGGCCATATTCTCCGTTCTTAAATATACGGTAAGCGTTAGAGTAGGTTTTTTCTTTGCTTGTTGATTCCCCCTTTTTGATGGGGGAGGGAAGCCCTTTTTCGCTATTTTCTGTTTTGGATTCCCCCTTGTCGATACACAGATAGTTTTCAAGGTATGCCAACCTGTTAGAGATATCGAGCAGGCTGTCGTTTAGATTTTCCGATTTCTTTTTTGATTCAAGGTTCGCTAGCTTTACCTTCAATCTTTCCGTAGTTCCCCGCAGTTTCTGCACGCTGCTCCTTAAATCTATTGTGTCTGCATCGACATTCGCCTGACTCTTTCTCGTCGAATTTATAAATTTGCTGTTTATCCCAGTAGTTTCCTGAAGTTTTGAGAGATCTTTTTGAAGGGTAGCCAGTTTCATCCCGAGATGCCCTTCAGATCGACGAAGATCTTCCTGTGTTGCACACCCGGCGCATGTGAATATCAAGATCAGGGAAAGAATTACAGCATTTTTCAAGATAAGACCCCTTTGCAATTACTGTTTTTTGGAGAATACGATGAAGTGATCTCTCCTGTTTTTTGCCCACGCCTCTTCACAATCCCTGGGATCTGCAGGCAGTTCCTCACCATAACTTATAGTGGTTATCCTTGTATTGGCGACACCCAGGTTTGCGAGGTAGGCCTTTGCCGCTTCCGAGCGTCTTTCTCCAAGGGCCAGGTTATATGCTATCGTTCCCTTGTTGTCGCAGTGCCCTTCAATGGTCACTTCAAAATCCTTGTGTTCCAACAGCCAGTCCGCGAGCTCTCCCAACAAGACTCTGGCTTCAGGTTTGAGATCATAATCATCGAATGAGGGCTTGTTCCTTTAATGTCGGTAATTTCAAAGCAGCTTCTTTCTCTGCCTGAGCAACCTCTTCTGCCGACGGTAGTGCCTGGGTCAATCCTACATCGCCCTTAACCGCTTGCTCCTTGGCACATCCTGCGATGAAGATCAGAGAGAAACTACATACAAGCACCAGTATTACTGTAATCAAACTTTTTCTCATTGGACACCCCTCCTTCATAAAGTTTAGATGAAACTACCTTCTTAAAGCATAAAACAATTGTAAATTCAATATAAATTTAGGTGACTGGACCACGAGGGAGTCTTGAATGATTCCATCCCTCTTATACCAGGCAGCACCCTTAGATTCAAGCCATTGGAGTTTATTACGCATATCCTTCTCCGGCCGTCTCTATTAGAAGAAAAAACCAGATACCTTCCATCCGGTGACCAGGAAGGCGACTCTCCGCCTCCCGCTTCGAAGGTGAGCTGCATGGGGTTATCTCCGTTTTCTCCAATGGAAAATATCTGGAAGTGACCGTTTGACAATCCCTCATAAGCTATTATGGTCCCATCCGGTGACCAGCAGGGTGATGAGTTGTAGGATCCCTCGAATGTCAATCTTCTTATATTTTTTCCTTCCGAATCCATAACAAATATCTGGGGAGATCCGGAGCGGTTCGAGACGAAGGCTATTTTCCGTTCGTCGGGTGACCACACTGGAGACACATCTATGGCGCGATCCTCTGTCAGGCGCTGCAGTTTGCCGCTATCGAGGTGTTTGATGTAGATATTTTCGTTTCCATCCCTGCTTAGGACAAGCAAGATTTCCCTGCCATTAGAGGACCAGGAGGAGGGCAGATTCAGACCCTTAAGAAAAGATATTTTTCTTGTCTTTTTGCTTGCCAGATTTACGATATAGCAGTCGGGATTACCATCTTTATACGAGGTGAAGGATATTTCTGACCCATCCCGCGACCAATGGGGCAGAAGCGTTAGAGAATTACAGGTGGTTATCTTGACTGGATTAGACCCATCGAAATTTATCGTATATATCTCAGAGTTGTTATCCTTTCTTCCGACAAATGCTATCTTTGTATCAAAGACGCCCACTCTGCCGGTGAGTGCCATCAGTATCTCATCTGCAAATTTGAGAACCATGGTCTTTTTTTGGTCCGGTTTTCCCCAGTATTTTTTGCCTGCAATAAGTTTTCCATCAATAGTATCGAAGAGGCGGAACTCCACGGCAAGATTTTTGTCATCATAACTGAACCCTCCCTTTACCAGGAAGTCAGAGCCGATACTTGACCAGTTGGAGAAATCGATTTCTCCGGCGGTTATTCCGGCGCTGTCTTGATTTTCGAGAAAGGCGTCTTTACTGATTATCTCGAAGAACCCTGTAATCTTCAGGGCGCGGGACAACTGATCCGCAAACCACGCTGACAGTCTTTCTTCAGTCCCTGTCTTTCCCAGGTTTTTGAATTCCGGTATCGCCACCGGGAACTTCTGGAACGCGGGAGAGTTTATGTCTATATACACCTTTCCGCAGGCCGTGGAACTGCACCATAAAACCAGCAAAAAAATGAGAAAACCTGTTATCTTACGCATTATCTCTCTTATAATCCAAAACAGCTGTTGGTTCCCGGGACTCCTCTGGAGGTGCGGGGTGGATTATCTGGCTCCTGATACCTACAGTTCAGATGAGTGAAATCTTATTCCCAGATCAATGTATCTCCCGTCCAGCCATTCGGGGAGAGGAGGAAATGGTCCCGCTTTTTTGATTGCTTTTATGGCGGATTCATCAAAATAACTGTTACCGGACCTCTTTTCAAAGCTCAGGTGGGACACACTGCCATTTCTCAAAATCTTTGCCTCTATGGTTGTTTCAAGGTTGTCATCGGACAGTATACCTTCAGGCAGAACCCATTTTTCTTTTATCATGGACCAGACAACAGAGTAATACACCTTCATCTTCATATTCATCTCGGAATCCCCGCGAGAGGTTGACGGATGGGAATCTCTCGCGGCCGATGCAACCTTCTTTTTTATACCCTCTATCGCCGTGTCGGTATTTCCAGATGTGGTTTTCCTGTGGATTTTCGTTTCCCGGACAGGGGTATGCAGACTCCTGGCGACCTCTTTTTTTATTATTGTTGAGTGATTTTTGCGAGTCAATCCGACTACTTCCCTGGAAGTCGCCTCGGAAGATCTGATCTCTACAGAACTTGAGGGAAGACTTACCAGATCCACGGTATATGATGGTCCGAATGTCCATCTGGGGCTTGGCAGAGATGGAGAAAAGAATATGATTGAAAGGATAAGGGCATGGAGTAGAAAAGAGAACACGACCATGTTGTTTAAAACCATGGTGTCACCGTGATTTCTCTCCAGCGCTTCCGATAAAAAAGTCATGCCTATTCCTTCGGAGATTCTGTAATCATTCCCAACTTATCAACGCCGGCCTTCCGCACCTCAGACATAACACGAACAACAACTCCGTAAGGGACTTCTTTATCTGCGCGCATGAATATTTCTCTGTCTATCCGGGAGGAGAAAATGCTTTCCAGCTTGGTCTTCAGACCTGTTATGGATGTCTTGTATTTGTTTATAAATACCTCTTCTTTGTTGTTTATCGTCAATATGAGTTTTTCCTCGCCGACATCCATGGCCTTGGCCTTTACCCGGGGAAGGTTGACATCTATCCCCATCTGTAACATAGGGGCAGTAACCATGAAGATTATTAACAGGACCAGCATAACATCAACAAGGGGCGTGACATTGATATCTGATATGGGCCGCGTTGCAGTGTTTCTTCGATTTCTTGAATATCTCATTGGTGGGTGCCCTTTGTATAATACCGTTCTACTATGTTGAGAAATTCAGAAGAGAAGCTGTCTGTTTCCACCGTTATGGTTCTTACCTGATTTACATAGTAGTTATAGAAAATAACCGCGGGTATAGCCGCTGCCAGGCCGGCAGCGGTGGCTATCAGAGCTTCCGATATTCCCGGAGCGACTACCGCCAGTGCGGCGGAACCCTTTACCCCGATGCCTTTGAACGCGTTCATTATCCCCCAAACGGTCCCGAAAAGCCCTATGAAAGGACACGAACTTCCCGTGGTAGCGAGAAACCCCAGGAAGCTTTCCAGTTTTGTCGTTTCGGAATCGCATGCCCTGTTCAGAGCCCTTTCAATGTTATCCAGTCCCCTTATCTCCAGCGGCCATGGGGCTTCGGAATCTGCATCTGAGGAAGATTCCTTTCTGATTCCGGCGATTTTTACAAGTTCGGTGTAGCCCGCCCTGAATACCTCTGCAATCTGAGAATATCTGAATTTTTTCGATTCGGGAAAGACCTCCGACAATTTATTAATTTTCATGTACCTGTCCAGAAACATTTCATTTTCTCTTTTGGACTTTTTAATAACCCTGTATTTCATCAGGATAATCGCCCAAGAGACCACGGAAAAGAAGAGGAGCAACAGAAGTACAAATTGGACCATGGGTCCTGAGCCCAATATCATATCGAGTACGTTTCCGTGAAAATGTCTTCCAATATCTGTTGATGTTACGGCCAAAGCTTCATTCACTTTTATTCTCCTGAATGCGTATTAAATCTGGTGAAGGACCCGATAATCAGGTCTTTCACCAGTCAGTTTGGTGAGATTTTGTAGTTTAAATTCATTCCATTGTCAATATATCTTTTTGATGAACGTCAGGGGACATGCTTGAATCGTACCGCCTGCAACCATTGCGTCCCTGCTTTTTTACGCTGTACATGGCCATATCGGCATTTTTCATCAACATGTCGGGGTGGGTGCCATCGTCGGGATAGATGGCAATACCTATACTGGCTGTTATATAGAGTTCTCTTGCACCCACAATAAAAGGTTCTTTAAAAACATCCAGTATCTTCAGTGCGATTGCGCGCGCGTCTTCCGCCCCCTCTATTTCCGGCAACAGTATCAGGAATTCATCTCCCCCCATTCGGGCGATTGAATCGCTCTTGCGCAGGAGCTGCGGGATACGTCTGCCGACAGTTTTTAGCACCTCATCTCCCACGTCATGTCCCCATGAATCGTTTATGTCTTTGAAATTATCCAGGTCGAAAAACAATAGGGCCAGCTTTTTGCCGCTGCGCTGCGTGTGGGCCAGCTCAAGCGATAGACGATCGCCAAAGAATATCCGGTTGGGTAGTCCGGTGAGTGAATCATGGGTGGCCAGACGAGAAAATTCTTCTTCCGCCTTCTTACGGTCAGTGATATCTATTGATGTTATGATTGCCCCTTCGGGGAAGGGGGATATCTTTATGTAAAGAAATTTATCGCCGTACTGTTCATCGGGAAACTCCTTTGATACACCCGACCCTATGCATTCCATAAGTTCGGAGTACATATCATCCCTGTATTTCCCCGCGTAATCCTTGTACATAATGTCCCCGGGACGGGGCAGTCTGTCGCCCGATTTTATCTTTTCATGATTATATCCTGTTACTCTTCCCTTATTGTCCACGATCATGGTTTCAACGGGATTGTTTTCGAATAGCGCGCGATATCTTCCTTCGCTTTTGCGTACTGCCTCCTCCGCGAGCTTGCGTTCGGTAATATCCCTGACAATTCCGCGGAACCCTGTGGGATTGCCGGATGAATCTTTTATAAGGGATGCGGACAGGGCGACGGTTTTTTCTACTCCATCCATTCTGACAATTTCATAGTCCTCTACCCTTGCGGGGATTCCCGTCCGGAATACCTCGTTGAATGTCTTATACATCTTCTTCGCGGTTTCAGGCTTGGTGTATTGCAGGTTGTTCATCCCAATCAGTTCGTTTCTTGGTAGTCCCGCTAACCCACACAGCGCGTCATTGAAAAATGTGAAATTTCCGGCGAGATCGACTTCGAAATACGCCTCCTCGATATTTTCCAGGATGGTGCGGTACTTTTCTTCATTTTGCCTCAGCTTCTCTTCCATCCGGTGTCTGTAGATGGCCATTTCGATAGTGATGCGCAGATCTCTATCTTCAAAAGGCTTGATGATAAAACCGAACGGGTTTGTCTTCTTTATCTGTTCCATCCTGCCTTCGGCGATGTTGGAAGAGAGATATATTACCGGTATGTTATATCTGGCATGAATCAGGTTTGCGGCCTCTATGCCGTCCATGCCCTCCCCCAGAGCTATATCCATCAATACCAGGTCCGGTCGCAGTTCCGCCGTTTTCATGATGGCCTCTTCTCCGGAATGGACAATGGCGGCAACTCCATACCCCATATTCTGCAATCTGTTATGGATATCCATGGCGATAACCTGTTCATCTTCCACTATGAGGATTTGTTCCTTCACGAAAAAACACTCCCCTCTTGTATTCTTGGCTCATGCGTAATATAACATACTTCATTGAATTATCAACACCAATCTCCATTTATCAAATGTGAAGGGATATAATCTGCAGGTTTGCCATGGTGTGTATAAACCGTATTATGCCGGTACTGATTATAATCGCTCTGCTGCCGCTGTGCGGTTGTGAAGGCGACAAACCGGAAGGTGACTCTCATGTGGAAACCTCATCCGCAGTCGGTGCCGCCTGTGGGGACATTATGGTCGAGGGTTCCATAGGAGATGCCTCCAACCTGATCCCTATACTCTCTTCAGACAGCACATCTCACAGTATTGGGGGCATGATCTTCAATGGTCTTGTGAAGTATGACAAGGACATGAAGGTAGTGGGTGATCTTGCGGAATCGTGGGATATCTCCGGTGATGGTCTGGAAATTACCTTTCATTTGAGAAAGGGTGTCAGGTGGCACGACGGACATCCCTTTACCGCCGATGATGTCCTGTTTACCTACCAACTTACCATAGATCCCGAGACACCTACAGCATACGCGGGAGACTTTCTCAGGGTAAAGAACGTGCGGGTAATCGATCCACATACCTTTCGTGTTGTCTATGGAGAACCGTTCGCCCCCGCCCTTACGAGCTGGAGCGCTTCGGTGCTTCCCAGACACCTGCTGGAGGGGAAGGATATAACAAAGACGCCACTTGCGCGTCACCCGATAGGCACGGGACCATACATGTTCAAGGAATGGAAGACAGGTCAGAAGATAGTGCTTGTCTCCAACCCGGACTATTTTGAAGGGAGACCTTATATTGATGGGTACATTATGCGAATTATCCCGGATATGGCCACCATGTTCCTGGAGCTTCGCGCGAAGGGGATAGACAGGATGGGCCTTACACCGCTCCAATATACCAGACAGACGGAAAACAACCTGTTTCGCAGGAATTTCAATAAGTATCGCTATCTGTCATTTTCCTATACCTATCTTGGCTATAACCTGAAAAACCCCCTTTTCCGGGACAGGCGGGTCAGGCAGGCTATCAGCTACGCAATCGACAAGGGGGAGATAGTCGAAGGCGTTCTTCTCGGCCTGGGGCAGGAGGCCACAGGACCCTTTAAACCGGGGACATGGCCGTATAATTCCAGCGTCAAACGCTATCCTTACAATCCGCGTAAGGCGAAAGAGCTTCTGGCAGAAGCGGGATGGAAAGACTCTGATGGTGATGGTATGCTGGATCGTGGGGGCAGGCCCTTTGCCTTTGAGATCATAACGAACCAGGGAAATGAGGTCAGGGCAAAATGCGCCGAAATTATCCAGAGGAGACTCGCTGATATAGGTATAGAGGTAAAGATCAGGGTTATCGAATGGGCTGCCTTCATCAATGAATTTATTAATAAAAAGAGGTTTGACGCAACAATCCTGGGATGGACCATTAGCCTTGATCCCGATCTTTACGATGTATGGCATTCAAGCAAGACGAAGCCGGGGGAACTGAATTTCATATCTTTCAAAAACAAAGAAGTGGATGAACTGCTGGAGAAGGGGAGGAGTACCTTCAACAGGACTGAAAGGAAAAGATGTTACGACAGGATTCAGGGGATACTTGCTGAGGAACAACCTTACACCTTCCTGTATGTTCCGGACGCGCTTCCTATCATCAGCAGCCGTTTCCACGGAATAAAGCCCGCTCCCATCGGTATCGGATATAACTTTACCAAGTGGTATGTTCCGAAAGGTGAACAGAGGTATGTTATTGCAAGATAAAGTTTTGCTTAGTGAAGGCAAATCCCTCCTTGCTAAAGAGCGACTGGCATGCTTCCACCGCTTCAGTATCGTAGAGGATTCCCTTATTCTGTGAAATTTCCTCAATAGCCTCGTTTATTCTCAGAGCCGGCCTGTAGGGACGGTGGGACACCATTGCTTCAACCACGTCAGCTACTGCGATAATTTTTGCCTCGACACGCATTTCTTTTCCGCTGATACCATATGGATAGCCTGAACCGTTTGTTCTCTCATGGTGTTGAAGTACAATCTCTGATATCGGCCAGGGGAACTCTATCCCCTTTAATATATTACTGCCTACCTCCGAATGAGTCTTGATCAGACCCATCTCGTTTGTAGTAAGTCGGCCCGGTTTGCTCAGAACTTCGGCGGGAATCTGAATCTTACCGACATCATGTATAAGTGCCGCCATTTTTACCCCTCTCGCCTCTTCGGATGAAAGGTTCATATTCCTGGAAATAGCGCAGGCAAGTTGTGCTACACGCCGTTGATGGCCAGCCGTGTAGGGATCTCTTACCTCGACTGTGAAGGCCAGTGCCTTTATGGTTTCTTCCAACATATTCTGTAATTTGCTGTAGCTTCTTTCCAGCTCCCGCTCTGTTGACCTGCTCTCTGTGATATCGCGTATAATCCCACGGAATCCCGCAGGTCTGCCTGACGAATCCGACAGCAGGGAGGCGGACAGGTCATAGATTCGCGTGCTTCCATCTTTTCGTATCAACTCGTAACCCGCTATCTTCGCGGGTTTTCCCGTGGCATATATCTCGCGGAAGGTTTCGTAGATTTGTTTTGATGTCTCCGGAGTTGTGTATTTCCTGTTGTTCATCCCCATTAATTCTTTCTTCGAGTAACCTATTGCCCTGTGCAGCGCGTTATTGAAGAATGTAAGATTTCCGGCAAGGTCATTCTCGAAATATCCCTCCTCTATGTTTTCGAGTATGTTGCGATATTTCTCTTCGCTTTTTAGCAGCGTCTCCAGGGCATGCTTGCGTTCACTGATATCTCTGGTAATGGAGAAAAAGCCCGTGCGCTCTCCGTCTCTGTTCCTCAGAAAGCTGTTGTTGGTTTCTGTCCATATTGTGGAACCGTCTTTCCTGATCAGCTCCAGTTCCACGGGAGAATGCCGTTCAGACGCATCCTGTTTCTCATTCTCTTTTATCCATTTGCCAACTGTGTCGGAGAAGGTCTTCATGGACCCCGGCGCTATTACATTTTTTAAATCGGATTTCTTCCAATGTCTTAAAATTTCTTCTGTTTCTTCACTGTTATAGCCAAGGAGATCATTAACGGACGGACTCACATAAATGAGAGTAAGGTGCATGTCCCACACGCTGGTCACATCTTTCACCGTTTCGATAATTGTCCTGTAGAGATTGTCGTGTTTTGACAGGTTTTTCGCGTTGTCTTTCAACTGTACATAACCTCCCTTGAGTCTATGTAGCAAAACATGAATACAAAATCAAATTTTCTATACCTCCGACTTCAGATTATCTATGAGGTATTCTTTGAACATCTTGTAATCTGCGGACAATTCCAGGGATTTTCCCTCACTTTCGTCAATCCCCTTCATGCTGTCCGGGACCTCGGGTGTGATGCCAAGAAGATCCACAATCTCGTCCGGAAATTTTGCGGGATGCGCCGTTTCCAGTGACACGCAGAGCGGAAAATCGCCACATTGTTCAAGATATGCTTCAAGCCCCCGCCACCCCACCGCGCCGTGAGGCTCCAGAATTACACTATATCTTTCATATGTTTTTTTGATGCATTTTTTTGTTTCTTCATCGGATATGCTTACCGAATAAATGTTCTTCCTTATTGTCTCGATATCGGGATATACATGAACTTCCCCCGTCCGGTCAACCGTGCCGCCGTACAATTCGAAGAAGCGGGCGAGATTGCTGGGATGGCCCACATTCATGGCGTTTGAGAGGCAGGCCAGCGATGGAGACAACTTTTCATACACCCCCTTTTCCAAGAATCGTGGAAACTCGTCATTTTCATTCGTTGGCATGATCAGCCTTTGCACGGGCAGCCCCATTCTTCTCGCGTATTCGCATCCCAGGGCGTTGCCGAAGTTTCCCGAAGGAACCGATATGACGATGGTTTCTCTCTTCCGGCATAATTGCGCGTAGGCATAGAAATAGTAGACCATCTGGGGAAGTATTCTTCCGAAATTGATGGAATTTGCCGAGGTAAAATTGAGATGGTCAAGTGACGGGTCGGAAAAGGCCTGCTTGACAAGATCCTGGCAATCATCGAATTTCCCATTGATAGAAAGAGATCTGATGTTGTTACCTATGGTATCAAGCTGTTTTTTCTGCCTCTCGCTTACCTCATCCCGTGGATAGAGGATATTTACATCAATCCCTTCTATGCCTTTGAATGCCTCTCCGACGGCGCTGCCTGTGTCACCCGAGGTCGCGACCAGCACATTCAGCCTTTTATCCCTGTCCCGGAAATGTTCCATCAGTCGTGCCATCATTCTTGCGGCAAAGTCCTTGAAGGATGCCGTCGGTCCCCGGTCCAGACGCATAATATATTTGCGGTCGAACACTTTCTGCAGGGGGATGATAAAAGGATATGAATCTTCTATGATTCTTCGCAGAATGCCGGCATCTATTTCGTCGCCCAGAAATATCCCGGTGACCAGCATTGCCGCTTCGACATAGGATTTGTCCTTGAGAGAGATGATGTCTTCATAGGATATATGGGGTATGCGGTCGGGTACATAAAGCCCCTCGTCCGGCGCCTGACCCTGGAGAAGGGCTTCTCCGAAAGTGACCTTTCCCCTGAAAGGGACGATTCCGTTTATGTGATCAAGATTCCTGTTTGTACTGTAGTAAAGGATTCTATTTTCCATTACGCGCGTCCAATTTATAATTCCTTATAAAATCAAGAAATACTTTGTGGTGTTTCATCAGGCCGACCCGCTTTTTATATATCACATAAAAATTTCTTTCAATAGAACAGTTTTCCATCGGTACCGCGAAAAGTAACCCGCCCTCCATTTCGCGACCTACCGCGTGGATGGAGATTATTGATACTCCCAAGCCGGCCAGGACCGCTTCTTTCACAGCCTCCGAACTTCCCAGTTCGCAAACGATATTGAATCCGGAAAGGGTCAGATTCGTATTTTTGCGGAGGGATTCTTCCAGCACTTTGCGTGTGCCGGAACCTCGTTCCCTTGATACGAAAGGTTCTGTCGAAACTTCATTCAGGGATACTTTCCCCCTTTCGCTCCACTTGTGAGACGCGGGAACCACCAGGACAAGTCTATCTCTCCACAGTTTTTCCGCACGCAACTTTCTGCCGGTAATCTCTCTGCCGATGAAGCCTATCTCCGCCTCATCATTAAGTATCATGTCGAGCGTTAAATCACTGTCGTTCGTCCTTACATAGCAGTGAATGTCTTTATGGCGGTCCCTGAATCTGCTGAGAGAATGCGGAAGGATATATGTGGCGGGGATTGTGCTGGCCGCGATGCGTATACTCCCGGATTCATTTTCTTTCATTCGTGCGATTTTTTCCCCGGTATCGTCGATCAGACCGAATACGCGTTTTGCCGATTCACAGAGGATTCTGCCTTCTGGTGTCAAAGACATCTCCCTGCCTTTTCTGTCAACTAACTGCACACCTATCCCTTCTTCCAGGTTCTTTATATGCTTTGTAAGGGAGGGCTGCGTGAGATACATCTTTTTGGCGGCGCGGCTGAAGCTTCTCTCTTCGGCGAGACAGACCAGGGCTCTCATCTGTTGAATAGTAATGTTCTTCAGATATCGTTCCATAAAAGACAGGTATCATAAGCTATATCTATAAGTAAACAGAATTTATAATTATAATGAATTTGACATATTCATCTTTTTTTCGTAGTAGTTTCGAAGATATGCTACGGTTATTTCCTTAAAATGTTGATAACCGTAAACGATTACAAGTTTTACGATACACAAGCACAAAGGACAAAGGCATGGATGATAGAGTCAAGGTACGACTGACAGAAACAACACATGGCGCCGGGTGAGCCTGTAAAATAGGTCCGGGTGACCTGAATCAAGCGCTCTGCGGGCTTCCGCTTATATCTGATCCAAATCTGATTGTTGGTATTGAAAATGCCGATGACGCGGGGGTCTATAAGCTGAGAGACGACCTCGCCATCATACAGACCCTTGACTTCTTTACGCCGATTGTTGATGATCCATACACCTTCGGCCAGGTGGCTGTAGCAAATTCTCT
>JAFDAR010000255.1 GCA_019313735.1 Deltaproteobacteria bacterium
AGCGATAACGCGCGAAAGATCGTGAAACTGGCAAAGGATTCCGACATAATCTTTATAGAAGCCCCCTTTCTGGAAGAGGATTTAAAAACCGCGACCGAGAAATATCATCTTACCGCGAGGCAGGCGGGACATCTCGCCGGAATGGCAGGAGCCAAGCATATCTGCATCTTCCATCTTTCGCCAAAATATAAAGGGCGCGAATATCTCCTGAAAAAGGAGGCCCTGGACGCCTTCAGATCTTCTCTATCTGGAAACCCTCCAGCTTGATGGCTACAGAGCGCTGGAGTATATCTATGGACACTACGAAGAGATGTCTTCGATAATCAGCCTGTATGACAACCCCCTCTATATCCTTGAAGGGACCGTCCGTTATCTTCGCGCGCTCTCCCTTCTTCGGATATATGTAAGGCTGTATCTCCACATCTGAAGCTATCAGGCGTTTGATCGCGTCTATCTGCGGATCGGGGACCTGCAGCGGCTCGTAGCTGTCCGGCTTGTCCAGCATTCTTACCACACCGACAGTGGAGAGGATATCAAGTTTTCTCTCGTTTGTGTATTCAGGAAGATCCACAAAGAGATAACCGGAAAACATGGGAATCATTATCTTCTTTTTTCTGTCTTTTCTCCGGCTCCATACCTCTATCTTTGGAAGAAAGGTTCCTACGGATTTCTGAGTGAGCCCGGCATATACCTTATCTTCGAAACGACTCTTTGTGTAAACCGCGTACCAGGGCATATCAATCCTTTTTCCTCAGATATGTTACAATATCTTCGCCTTTCCGGCAGATTTTTTCAAACTTCAGCGCGATGGAATCGTCCATCCGCGATATCCCCAGATCGCCTACCGCTTCTATTCCCCTGCCCAGTATCTTTGGCGCGGTGATGACAATTATCCTGTCAAAAAGCCCCTCTCTCACAAAGGAAGTGATAATGCCCGCGCCTCCCTCCACGAGAATCGAAGATATCTGTCTTTTCCCAAGTTCAGCCAGCAGTTTCTTCAGATCCAGAACGCCTTTGCCCTTCTCGTCGATAATCAGTGTTTCAATATCTCTTTCTTCCAGCATGGGAAGCCTGCCTCTTCCGCGAAGGGGTTTAGTGGTAATCAGTGTCTTCGCGACATCCTGATTGCCGAGAACACGCGCGTCGGGCGGTATTCTCAGTGTGGAATCGGCAACAACTCTCAGGGGATTTCGTC
The DNA here is from genome assembly GCA_019313735.1 of Deltaproteobacteria bacterium. GTDB lineage: Bacteria > Desulfobacterota > Syntrophia > Syntrophales > UBA2210 > UBA2210. The sequence goes on from JAFDAR010000255.1 coordinate 1,196, forward strand.
CCCTGACCATGCGAACCCGAAGGTCTGGATCGTCCGCGACGACTGTCCCTATCCCGACCAAGACCGCGTCATGCAAACCCCTTAACCTGTGCGCGAATCTGAGAGAAGGCTCCGAGCTTATCCACCGGGAGTGGCCCGTTGACGAAGCTATCCTTCCGTCAAGGGTCTGGGCGTATTTCAGCGTGACAAAGGGCATTCCGGTCCTCATGAACTTGAAAAATTTCTCATTAAGATCCTCACACTGTTCCCCCAGAACGCCCACCTCTGTCTCTATACCATGGTCATTCAATATAGAGATCCCCCTCCCTGAGACAAGCGGGTTGGGATCAACAGTTCCTATGACCACCCTTGATGCCTTTGCTTCGATGATTCTGTCAACACAGGGAGGCGTTTTTCCATGGTGGGAACAGGGCTCCAGTGTAACATAAAACGTAGCTCCTTCAATGGGCCCGGACACGTTGTTGATCGCGTTGACCTCCGCGTGCGCCTCCCCGAATTTTCTGTGATACCCCTTCCCTATTACCTTTCCATCTCTGACAATAACGGCTCCCACCATGGGATTGGGACTCGTCCATCCCTCACCCCTGCGCGCAAGTTTCAGGGCCATTCTCATATAATGTTCATCAGTCATGACCTTACACCCGGTGTATTGAATGTTGGTTCTTTTTCAATTGAGTTGTGGAGGAGGGTTCATCTGTTTTTTTCCTTTCACTTGGCCCCTCGAATCCTTGGCCCCTTGAACCCTTCTATTATTAACTGTAGATAACACGCTTATTTTACCTTAATTAATCACAACTAATCGGAAAATGCTTCTTAATGTCGCATGGAAACATAGCTGTGAGTCATATACTATACGGCGTGCACCATGTAAAGGTCTTTGATTTCAAACACCTGTTTACCGGCTCTTACAAATACGCTATATGCAGACGACAGCTCACAGAAAAGGAGACACACATGAAGGAAATCGTTCTGGCGGGGGGCTCGGCATCAGGATGCACCCCATTTACAAAGACCACTAACAAGCGAGA
>JAFDAR010000013.1 GCA_019313735.1 Deltaproteobacteria bacterium
ACAGCAATAACCAAGGCGAACAAGATGGGCAAGAAGATCGGCATCTGCGGGCAGGCCCCGAGCGATTATCCCGAGTTTGCGGAGTTCCTGGTTGAATGCGGGATCAACAGCATCTCTCTTATCTCAGATACCGTTATTGAGACAACTCTCAATGTATTAAAGACAGAGAAGAGGCTGGGGAAATAGCAGTTTTTCCAAAACACAATCTTGACGACTTCGTAAAAAGTCCAACTTCTGCGTTCCGCTGCATCCTTCGTCACTGCGGCGTACCGTAAGTACGCCTCATTCCTCAGGATTTGCGCGCCTTGAATTGAACAGCGAGCTCATTCCCCGCTGCTTGCGGCGGGGTTAGCGAGCGAATAAAAAATAGACATTTTCCTTAACAATCGGAGATTCCCCGCAACTTGTTGCGGGGAGCTTCAATTTGAAGCTTTTTTTTTTTGTAAGTCAGAACAGATCTGTAAGCCGGGTTCTGTTTCTCTCTCAGGTTCCCCTGAAAGAGTGATGATCATTCATCTGGGACAACAGTTGCCTGTTGCCTCAAGCAACCTACCCGGAAACTTCGGACGGGCAGTCCTCAAACGTTTCCCTATTTGGTCTTGCTCCGGATGGGGTTTACCAAGCTTTCCCGGTCACCCGGAAAACTGGTGAGCTCTTACCTCACCTTTTCACCCTTACCCCGAAAACCACCGGGGCGGTATATTTTCTGTGGCACTTTCCTTAGGGTTGCCCCCAGTCGCCGTTAGCGACCATCCTGCCCTGCGGAGCCCGGACTTTCCTCCAGTCCGCCGGTGGCGGACCCGCGATCATCCAATCTGCTCTGACGGTTTTTGACTATAGCATATCTTGTAACAGTTCACAGTTTACAGCTATCGGTTCACGGTTGAAAAACTGAGACCTTTGCATAATGTCCCCTTTTGCCCAATTTCTGCGTCAGTCTCAAATTTTAATCCTCGAAATATCCAATATATTCCCGTGGTTAAAATTCTCGCCTTCCTTGAACTTGAACAAAATTGAACATTCTGGAAAGGTCTCGAAAAACTGTAAACCGTGAACTGTGAACCGACACCCGTGAATGATTACCATGTTTTTAAACGGTGCCAACCCGGAAGTACAAGACACTGTCAGGTTTCTATTTCATCATCTATGGCCTCATTTGCCAGCCTGTCTGCAATTTTATTCCGGGACCTGGGAACATGCTCCACTGTATATCCATCAAACATTGAAAGATATTTTCTTACATCCTTCATGAGTTCTTTCAATCTGCCGTTCTTTACCCTGTACACTCCGTTTATCTGCCTTACCAGCAGCTCTGAATCAAGAAAAATCCGAATGTTTTTGTGCTTCGCCTCAAGTGCTTCTTTCAGCCCCATGATGAGGGCACCATACTCCGCCTCATTATTTGTGCATATACCCAGAAATCTTTTCGCCGTTGCCGCTACGCACCCATTTTTGTCAAATAAGACTGCTCCGGCCCCTCCATTGCCGGGATTACCACGACATGCCCCGTCGGTATACAGAATGACCGTTGCTTCATCAGGCATCGTCATCCCTGTCTTCCCAGTACATTATTCCCCCACAATGCGGACACAACATCAGCCTCTCATTCCTCCGCAGTTCATTATACATCTGTGGAGGAATATTCATGTGACAACCCGAGCAGATTTCCCTCCACACAGGCACAACCGCGCGTCCATTCTTCCTGCTCTTTATAGCATCAAATTTTTTGAGGAATTTTGCCTTTATCCCGTTTCTTACCCCGTCCCTTTTTTTCAGCACACCATCCAGCGCGGAGTCAATGGAGTCCAGCTCTTTTTCCAGTCTCCTTTTTCCATTTTCACATTTGGAGCGGCAATTAACTGCCTCACGCTCTTTTACCTTGAAATCTTCGCCGACTTTGTCAATCTCCTCGAGTATATGAATTATTGCGTCCTCGATCCCACTGCTTTTCTCATTTATAGCGGCTATCTCTTTCAAGGTCGCTTCATATTCTTTATTGGTTTTGACCCCAAGCAGGCGGCTTTTTGCCTTTTTTGAATTCTCGACACTGTTTTTCATGGCGGTTTCTTTTGCTCTATGATCGTCTTTCAGCCTATCCAGCCTTTGCCTGCCCTCCTCCATCTCCCTTTCAACAGCTTCCAGTTCCTCATCAAGCCGGCTGATTTCTTTAGGTAAATCCACTTTCTTGAGCAACAGCTCCTCCATCTCAAGATCTATATTCTGAAGTTCAACCAAAAAAAATATCTGCTCTTTCAAAAACCTTCCCCTTTCCGACAGGCATGCAAAAAAAAAGTGCACCAAAACCCTGGTGCACTTCTTAGGAAAATTCATATAACCGTTTCTGCTGCCATCTGTATGTTTCTAAATTCAACATATCCCTTTTAAATGGTGGGCCCACCTGGGTTCGAACCAGGGACCTACCGGTTATGAGCCGGTGGCTCTTCCAGCTGAGCTATGGGCCCAAAGACACTTTGAGCTAACTAAAAAGGGTTTCCTATACTTTATTAAGTTGATTGTCAAGAATTTTTACAGCCCTCCCCGACAGACTTGGTTACGACGTCTAAGGATTTGTCAAAAGAGATGCTCCGGCAATTTTTTTATACTGTCGATTTTAATAAGGTCCATCTTTGTCTCCGGAAGAATATCACGAGACGCGGTCCCGCCGGGCAGGATACAGCGGTTGAACCCCATCCTGGACGCCTCTTTGATTCTCTCATCCATCCGGCCGACGCCGCGCATCTCTCCCGTCAATCCCACCTCGCCGCAGACAACGGTGCCGGAATCAATCGACCTGTCGAGAAGACTTGACATCATTGACGAGATTATGCCGAGATCCACCGCCGGTTCGTCCAGCTTCACACCGCCGGCAACATTGATGAATATATCGTGATTCCCCAGGTGAAGTCCGCATACCTTCTCTACGACAGCCGCGAGCAGGGACACCCTGTTATGATCCACGCCGATAGTCGTTCTTCTGGGTATGCCAAAGCTGTTTTCACTCACCAGGGACTGGATCTCCACAAGTACAGGCCTGGTTCCCTCCATGCTCGGCACAACCACGGACCCAACCGCGCCTTCCGGTCTCTCCGACAGGAAGAGGGCCGATGGATTAGACACCTCGACAAGACCGCTCTCTCTCATCTCAAACACACCGATTTCATTGGTGGGGCCATACCTGTTTTTTACATTTCTCACGATCCTGAAGGCATGCCCCGAATCTCCCTCAAAATACAGGACTGTGTCCACCATATGTTCCAATATCTTTGGCCCCGCTATCGCGCCTTCCTTTGTTACATGGCCTATCAGGAATATTGGAATCCCCGTCTTTTTTGACATCAGGATGAGCCTCCCCGATGCCTCCCTTATCTGGCTTACACTGCCTGGAGCGGAGGTAAGCACTGACGAGTAAACCGTCTGGATGGAATCGATAACCACGATATCGGGCTTTACTTTCTTTATCTGCTTCAGGATATTCTCGAGCGATACCTCGACAAGCACTATCAGGTTTCTTGAAGAAGCCCCTACTCGCTTGCCCCGGAGTTTAAGCTGGGTTGCCGATTCCTCACCCGACACATAGAGGGCCACCAGCCCGCCTGCGGCAAGCTTCTGCATGACCTGCAGGAGCAGGGTGGATTTCCCTATTCCGGGATCACCCCCTATAAGTATGGCGGAACCGCCCACTATACCCCCTCCCAGCACCCGGTCTATTTCGGCAATACCCGTCTGGAGTCGGTCCTTCTCATCCGCCTCGATGGTGTCGATGGAGACGGGCTCCTCATTAAACCATGCCTCCGGAGAACCTTCCGGCGAAATATCTCTTATCTCTTCTTCGACAAACTGGTTCCACTCGCCACAGGAAGGACATTTTCCAAGCCACTTTGCGGATTGATGACCACAATTCTGACAGAAAAAAGTGGTCTTTGTTTTTTTCATGAAGAATGCCCTCCGAACCAGTGGGGACAGGTTTAAACCTGTCCCCGATTTGTCTCTACCACGAAGCTGGCAAACTCTAACCAATTTAGCCGGTTTGCGCAACCCAAAATCCCTTGCGTCAATATACGCCCGGAGAAAAATATGATGCTCTTGTCAAATATCACTGCCCCCGCAAACCAGCAACCTGAAAACCGAGAAAAATTTCACTTATGGATGGACACAAAACGACAATTCTGGTATGAAATCGAACTGCTAATAAGTCAGGGAGATGGTTATTATGAATAATCCAAACTTCAGTTCCGGTCCATGCGCCAAGAGACCTGGGTGGAATGTTAATGTATTGAAGGACGCGGCCCTGGAAAACTGGCAAAGGCGATAACCGACAGCAGAAGGGTTCTCGGCGTACCGGAAGATTATCTGTTGGGCATACTTCCCGGCTCGGACACAGGCACATTCGAGGGGGCAATGTGGGCTCTCCTGGGTCCAAAACCGGTGACTGTGCTCGCTTGGGAAAGTTTCGGTAAGGGATGGGCAACGGATGTGGAAAAACAGTTGAAGCTCAGACCCACTATCCTTGAATCGGATTATGGGAAAATCCCCGATCTCAAGGAAATCGACTGGTCGGATGACGTGATCTTTGTGGCCAATGGCACCACCAGCGGCGTTAGAATCCCCGACTGGAAATGGATACCCGATGACAGGGAGGGGCTGACCCTTTGTGACGCGACCAGCGCGGTCTTTGCCATGGATATAGACTGGTCAAAGGTGGATGTCCTTACATATTCCTGGCAGAAATGCCTCGGAGGAGAAGCCGCCCACGGGATACTGGTTTTGAGTCCGCGGGCAGTGGAAAGACTGGAATCTTATGATCCGCCCTGGCCAATGCCGAAGATATTCCGTCTTAAAAAGGGCGGCAAAATAAACAGCGGCATCTTCAGGGGGGATACGATAAATACTCCCTCCATGCTCTGTGTGGAGGATTACCTGGACGCACTCGCGTGGGCGGGGGAGATCGGACTGCCCGGTCTTATTAAAAAGAGCATGGCCAACCTGAAAGTGGTGGAGAAGTGGGTAGCCAGAACCGACTGGGTTGACTTTCTCGCCGAGTCTAAAGAGATTCGATCCAGTACATCGGTCTGTCTGAAGATTACAGACAGGAAATTCCAGTCGATGTCCAGGGAAGATCAATCGGGTCTTATCAGGGATGTTGCCGGCAGCTTGAGCAAAGAAGGCATTGCCCATGACACGGGTTCATACAAGGATGCCCCTCCCGGATTTCGCATATGGTGCGGCCCCACAGTGGATGTATCAGACGTCAAGACAGTCATTGATGGCCTGGAATCGGCGTGTCTGCACAGGTTGATTACGTAACTACTCACGTAGCCAGGCTGTCCCGACAAGTTGGGATTTGTAACCTGAATGCCTACAGCCTACAGTCTAAGCAATCTGAGTAGTTACTAACAGGAAAGGGATAGAACGACTAATGAAAAAGGTTCTGGTAAGCGATACCCTGGCAAAAGAAGGCATAGAGATATTTAAAAACGCCCCCGGTATTGAGGTTGATGTAATAACCAACCTCACTCCGGACGAGTTTAAAGATGTAATAAAAGACTATGACGGCCTGGCCATAAGGAGCGCCACCAGGGTAACAGAGGATGTAATAGATAAGGCCACGCGCCTCAAGGTTATCGGCAGGGCGGGAATAGGCCTCGACAATGTGGCGGTCGAAGCGGCAAGCAAGAAGGGGGTCGTGGTCATGAACACACCCGGCGGCAACACTATTACCACTGCGGAGCACGCCATAGCGATGATGTTTTCTCTGGCCAGAAGAATCCCCCAGGCCACCGCCTCCACAAAAGCGGGAAAGTGGGAGAAAAAGAAATTCATGGGTTCCGAAGTCTCAAACAAGACGCTGGGAATCATTGGTATAGGAAGGGTGGGCTCCATCGTGGCCAACAGGGCCCAGGGACTTAAAATGAACGTGATGGCCTATGACCCTTTTATATCGCGTGAAGCAGCGGAGAAGATGGGGATTTGCCTTGCCTCCTTCGATGAGGTCTTGGAAAAAGCCGATTTCATTTCTGTCCATACCCCCTTGACGGATGAAACAAGGGGCCTGATCAGTGCCGCTTCCTTCGACAAGATGAAAGATGGCGTATTCGTCATCAACTGCGCGAGGGGTGGGATAATTGATGAAAATGACCTTCATGACGCCATCGTCTCAGGGAAAGTCGCCGGCGGCGCCCTTGACGTTTTTGAGGAAGAACCCACTAAAAATACGAGATTGCTCTCCCTGGACAATATCATCTGTACACCGCACCTGGGCGCGTCAACGGATGAAGCCCAGAAAAATGTCGCCATAGCCATCGCGCAGCAAATAGTCGATTGCCTCACGACCGGAGAGATAAAAAATGCCGTCAATTTCCCCTCTGTCAGCGCGGAAGTTCTTGCCCTGATAAAACCTTATCTGACCCTCGGGGAAAAACTCGGCAATTTTGAGGCACAGATTGTTACCGGAGGGATAAAAGAAGTTGCCATTGAGTATAGCGGCGCCATCCTTGAACACAACGTGGCCCCTGTCACCATATCCTTCCTGAAGGGGCTCCTTACACCTGTGCTGAAAGATAACGTTAATTACATTAACGCCCCGATTATAGCAAAGGAACGGGGTATCAGGGTCATAGAATCAAAAAGCAGCGAGATGAAGGATTACAAAAACATGATTTCAGTTACAGTGAAAACCGACCAGGAAGAATCATTCGCCGCGGGAGCCATCTTCGGGCGACAGGATCTCAGGATTGTCGGGATAAACAAGTTCATACTGGATGTAATCCCCAAGGGCTATATGCTGATGCTTTACAACCATGACCGGCCCGGCGTTATAGGAAACATAACCACAACTCTCGGAAATGACAATGTTAATATCGCAAGGCTCCACCTGGGACGCGAACAGGTGGACGGAAAGGCGCTTGTCGTGTTAAGTACTGACAGCCCTGTTTCCAGAGACACTCTGAAAAAGCTGAAAGAGTTGCCCAATATAATATCCGTTACCAGGATAGAAATGTAGATGCTCGACAGCACGGGAAATCTCTTCTTTTAGACAGGATAAACAGGATGTTCAGGATATGAAAAAAGATAACTACTCGGGTTGTTTAGACTGTAGGCTGAAGGCATTTAGGTTATAAAAACAACAGTCTTTAGCTTGACCACATGAGTAGTTACGAAAAAAATCCACAATCATGTAGATCCAGTAGATCCCGTCAGAAAAATGCCCGGCCGGAGGGCGCTAAGTTCAAACTTAAACATGGAGAAAAAAGACCATGGCAAATGTAATAATCGTCGGGTCCCAGTGGGGCGATGAGGGGAAAGGAAAGATTGTTGACATCTACGCGCGCAAAGCGGATGTCATCGCCCGTTTCCAGGGAGGCAACAACGCGGGACACACCCTGGTTGTTCAGGGAAAACAAACCATACTCCACCTGGTACCATCGGGAATCCTCCACAACCACAAGACCTGTATCCTCGGCAATGGTATGGTCATTGATCCCGAGGTATTAATCCGGGAAATCGATGAACTCCACGAAAGAAATCTTTTCCCCCCCGACACAAAACTCTATATCAGTGAAAACGCCCATATTATCATGCCATATCACAGGCGTCTGGACAGCACCCGCGAGGCGCGAAAGGGGGCGGCAAAGATCGGGACAACGGGAAGGGGTATCGGCCCCGCCTACGAAGACAAAATCACTCGCACAGGCATCAGGCTTTGCGACCTCCTTAACAGAGAGACCTTCGGCGAGATGCTGCGTAGAAATGTTGAAGAGAAAAACTTCTACCTGACAAAATTCTACAACGACAAACCCGTGGAATATGAGGCCATATTCGATGAATATACCGGATATGCCGATCGTCTCAGGAAGTACGCGGCAAACACATCCCTCATAATTGACAGGAAAATCAAAAAAGGCGGGAATGTTCTGTTTGAGGGCGCGCAGGGTTGCCATCTTGATATCGACTATGGCACCTACCCCTTTGTTACATCTTCCAACACATCCGCGGGCAGCGCCTGCTGCGGATCAGGCATAGGGCCCACAAAGATAGACGCCGTCGTGGGTATCTGCAAGGCATATACAACCAGGGTCGGAGCTGGTCCTTTCGTAACGGAACTGACCGGGGAAATGGGTGAAAGAATTCAGAAAGCAGGGGCCGAGTTCGGCGCCACGACAGGGAGAAAACGCCGATGCGGATGGCTTGATGTGGTTCTTGTCAAAGAGTCGGTCAGAATCTCTGGAATAACGGGTATAGCCCTTACCAAACTGGACGTTCTCACGGGAATCGACAAAATAAAGATATGCGTCGCGTACAAAACGAATGCCGGGGAATTCGCGGAGTATGTCCCTCCCGACACAAAACTGTTTGAACAGTGCCGCCCGGTGTATGAAGAAATGGACGGGTGGTCCGAAGACATAAGCAAGGCAAAAACCATAGATGAGCTACCGGTCAACGCGAGAAAATATATCGAAAGGCTGGAAGAACTGACCGGAGTAAAAATGTCCCTCGTTTCTGTCGGACCTGGAAGAGATGAAACCATTATGCTGGAAAATCCGTTTGATTGAACCGGCAGTTCAGGGAGGTAATTTTCATTAAAGATATTTCATCAGGTTCAAAAGAACTCGTTCTTCAGTGCGTAAACACGGCTCTGGAGAGAAAAGCTGAAGATCTTGTCATTCTCAAGCTTAAGGATGTTTCGTCCTTTGCCGACTATTTTGTTATATGCAGCGGAAATTCAGACCGGCAGATACAGGGGCTTGCCGCTCATATCGGGCAGAAACTGAAAAAATCGGGGATATTACCCCTTGGAATCGAGGGAGAACGTTCCGGAAGCTGGATTCTGATGGATTATGGTGACGTGATAATACACATCTTCTACAAACCGGTCAGGGAGTTTTACGATATTGAGGGGCTGTGGTCGGACGCGCCCATAATGGCCATCGAAGAATCTGTACGGAAACTGACAGTTCTCAATGATGATATGTGAGGCAAAAGAAATAGTCTCCGGTCTTGCCGACATACTGTTCCCCCCGGAGTGTCCGGCATGCGGACCCGTCCTGATCACTGATGGAGAACATCCCTTCTGTCCGGAATGCCTCTCCACAATAAATTTTATAACCTCCCCCCTGTGTACCTCCTGCGGTCTGCCCTTTGCAGAGACTGATGGGGCAAATCATCTCTGCGGAGAGTGTATCCTGTCGCCCCCTCCCTTTTCCATGGCCAGGGCGTTGGGAAAATATGAGGGAGCCCTGCTGGACACCATCCACCTGTTCAAGTATCATGGGAAGGTATCGGTTGGAGAAGCACTGGGAAGGATGATGGCAAAGGCCTGTTACGACTCTTTCGCAATAGGGGATTATTCGCTGATCATACCCGTTCCCCTTCATCCGAAGAGATTGAGGGAACGGGGATTTAACCAGTCGATTATCCTTGCGAGAGAGATATCAAAAAGGTTTTCCATTCCCCTTGATTTTATCACCCTCAGGAGAATGGTCCATACAGAGTCGCAGGTCCGCCTTTCAGGACGGCAAAGAATGGCAAACGTAAGGGGCGCCTTTGAAGTAACAGGCCGAAGCCGGATCGAAGACAAAAAAATATTGCTGGTAGATGACGTCTATACCACAGGCAGCACGGTGAAGGAGTGTTCAAAAATATTGGTGAAAAACGGCGCGAAAGAGGTGGCAGTGCTCACTCTGGCAAGGGCCTGACACAAAGAGAGGTGTCTATGGACAAGATATTATCCAGGGAAGATTTGAGGGAAAGGCTTGCAATACTCAGAGGGGAGGGGAAGAAAATCGTTTTCACCAACGGCTGTTTTGATATCCTCCACATAGGGCATGTAAAATACCTCAACCGGGCGAAGGGGCTGGGCGACATCCTGGTTCTTGCCATTAACAGCGATTCATCGGTAAAATCCATAAAGGGGCCATTAAGACCTGTTGTCCCACAGGATGAAAGGGCATACATAATGGCCTCCCTCGATATGGTGGACTATGTAACCATATTTGATGAAGACACACCCCTCGAACTGATAGAATATGTCGAACCCGACATACTGGTTAAGGGAGGGGACTGGAGCCAGGACACCGTCGTAGGACGCGAATCGGTAGAAAAAAGGGGAGGAGAAGTTGTCATTATCCCGCAATTCAACGAAACCTCAACCGATCTCTCGGCGTCAACAACAAATATAATAGCAAAAATAATAAATGCCTATAAAGGCGATGAGTAGTTTTTTCTTTACAAAGATGGCTTCATTGTATATATGAACTCACTCAATTTAAGGAAGCGGAGATAGACCTAAATGAAACCGGATCAGCTCGAATATTTCAGGGACCTGTTCACGCAGAGGATAGAAGGCCTGTTGGGCGAAGCGGGCAAAACTGTTTCCGAAATGACCGGAGGCGCTGAAAGTTTCCCCGACGTAACAGACAGGGCGTCTCAGGAATCGGACAGGAACTTTGAGCTCAGGATCAGGGACAGGGAAAGAAAACTGGTAAAAAAACTTAAAGAGGCCCTTCAACGCATCGATGACGGCACCTTTGGAATATGCGAGGTGTGCGGGAAAAAGATATCGCAAAAAAGATTGATGGCGCGTCCGGTTACCACCCTCTGTATAGCCTGCAAAACAAATCAGGAAAAACAGGAAAAACAGCGGGGAGAATAGGCGCCTCCACATAAACCTCAACTGCCCTGAGGGTCTTATCTTTTACCCCCGAGCACAGCATACGTTTTGTTATTGTCCCGCAATCTCCACGGAGAGACGCCGTCCAGGCAAAACCACTATCTAAATGAAAAGATCCGCATTCCATATAGTTTTTATCCTGGTTATATCCTTGGGTTTCATCCACGCGGGATTCGCGTACATCCCCTCTGCCGGGCAGATTCTGCAACCCTTCCTGAAGGCATACAGCGGTCTTCATACCATAAGAATCGACATGGAAACCGTGATATATGACGATCTGTCCGAAAAGACAGAGATCAGCGAACAGATCCTGATAAAAAAAGGGGGTATGTTCAGGGCCAAAAGGTCTTTTCCGCATGGAGATAATATCCTGATACAGGATGGAAGAGAGACCCTCAATCTGGGAGTTGAAACGGCAAATGCCGGTGAAAGAAGATTAGACACCGTTTTCCCCACCATATTTTTTCAGAAATCAGTGAACGATCTGCTTAATGCCCTCAATTTCCTTGGTGTGGACACCGGAACTATCGGCATCGACAGGATGGACGGAAAAACCGTCTTTGTTGCAGGCAAAGGCCTTGCGGCAGCGCCCGGAAGCCAGCTTTGGATAGAGAGAGAAAGAAGCCTCCCCCTGCGATTCGTCGGGATAGGAATGTCCGGCGGAAAAAGGATCGTTCTGAGGGCTGAATACATGGATTATCACCAGGTGAGGAAACGCTTCTGGCTCCCTGAAAGAATAGATTATTACAGGAATGATGTTCTGTGGGTTGTCAGCCTACTTAAGAACATCACCATAAATGAGAGTCTGTCCGAAACCCTCTTCAGTATGCCGGAGGAGGAAAACTCCTGCTTTCCTGTCACAAATTTTCTCAACATCAAGGAATGATCGATGTTTGTCAATGTAGTCGTAAGCATACCATCGGCAAACCCCTTCACCTATGCCGTGCCGGATGGAATGGAAAATCAGATAGCTGTCGGAAAGCAGGTCCTCGTGCCGTTTGGCAGGAGGAAAGTGACAGGCTATATCGTCGGATCAACTCCCTCAACAGAAATAAAATCGGTCAAAAATATTATTGAGCTGCTGGACGCGGAGCCTCTTTTCAACGTGGAAGACCTTGAATTCTACCGGTGGACATCGGATTATTATATGTACCCACTGGGGAAGACTCTGAAGGCGTCTCTTCCGGGCGGAATAGATGTGGAGAGCAATCTGTGGGTCTCCCTCTCCAATAACCGGAAGATGGGAGAGGATGGTCTGTCCGCCGCGCAGCGCGGGATAATCGGGATATTGAGCGAGCATCCCAGCGGCCTTTCCGCGGGCAGACTGAAAAAAGACACCGGAAGAAAAAATGTTCTTGATGATCTCAGGAAACTTCAATCCCTGGAATACGTGAACCTGGAAGACAGGATCAGGAAGGCCGATGTAAAAAAGAAGACAGAGAAAAGAATAACGCTGACATCTCCCTTCCCCGCGGAAATCAAATTGACCGAAAAACAGGGACATATCCGCGATTTCTTAGAGAGGCACGGTGAGGTCAACTTATCGGCACTTCGCGAAGAATTCAAAAATGTTCCGGCCACGATAAAACGCATGGAGAAAAAAGGCCTGGTGCATACATCCACAAGGGAAGCCTACAGAAGCCCGGGCAAAACTCCTCATATCGGGAAGCAGAACACACACATAATCCTGAATAACGAGCAGAAAGAGGCCTTCGATGAAATAGTCTCCGGGATAAAATCCCACAGGTATTCCCCATGTCTGCTCCACGGGGTCACAGGAAGTGGAAAGACCGAGGTGTATCTCAGGGCGATGGAAGAAACCGCCAAACTGGGCGGCAGCGCCATCTACCTCGTGCCGGAGATAAGCCTGACACCCCAGCTTTTAAGCAGGATACAAAACAGATTTGACGAAACAGTGATCGCGATACTGCACAGCGGTATCGGAAGAAGCACAAAATATGATGAATGGCGGAGAATACAAAAAGGCGAAGCCAGGATTGTCATAGGCGCGAGATCGGCCATATTCGCCCCGGTCAGGAACGTGCGACTTATTGTGGTCGATGAAGAACACGATTCCTCATACAAACAGGATGATCACCTCGCGTACAACGCGCGTGACCTGGCGATAGTAAGGGCAAAACAGAGATCGGCAACTGTGGTTCTGGGTTCGGCGACGCCTGGCATCCAGACATACTTCAACACAAAAAACAAAGGTTTCAAGCTCCTTGAACTGACCCGGAGAGTGGAAGGAAAGGAGCTCCCCCGCGTCGATATTATTGACATGAAAAAAGAAGGGGGATCGGGGAAAAACGCGCCCACCTTCTCGCGACTGCTGACAGAAGCAATCCGAGACACCCTTGACGCCGGAAAACAGACACTCCTTTTTCTGAACAGGCGGGGATTTCATACCTTTCTATATTGTCTCGACTGCGGCTACATATTCAAATGTCTTAATTGCTCCGTCTCCATGACACACCACAGGAACGATAATTCCCTTCGGTGTCACTACTGCAACTTTCATATAAAAGCCCCTCCGATATGTCCCTCATGCGGGGGTTCCCGCATAAACAGTTATGGCATGGGGACAGAGAGAGTGGAGGAGGAAATAACAACACTGTTCCCCGGCGCGAGGGTAAAAAGGATGGATAGTGATTCCACCTCAAAAAAGGGCTCATACGAAAAAATTCTCAAGGCCCTCGACAGAGGCGAGATAGATATCCTTGTGGGAACGCAGATGATCACAAAAGGTCATGATTTCCCCGGGGTTACCCTGGTCGGGGTCGTATCGGCTGACAACTCCCTGAACATTCCCGATTTCAGGGCCGCGGAAAAGACCTTCCAGATACTGACACAGGTTTCAGGCAGAGGGGGAAGAGGAGACTCGCCGGGAAGAGTTATCATACAGACGTTTAACCCGGACAACTATGCCATAAAGCGGGCTCAGGAGTACAACTATATCAGCTTCTACAATAACGAGATCCAGACGCGCAGGGAGCTTGGCTACCCGCCCTTCAGCCGTATGGTAAACCTTATAATATCAGCCACAAATGAAGCCCGGATCACCAGCTGTGTCAAAAAGCTGAATACCCTTGCCAGAGATCTTGCCCGGCAGGCGGGAGGAAATATCTCCGTGCTGGGACCCGCGGAGGCCCCCCTGTCCAGAGTCAAGGGCCGTTACCGGTGGCACATGCTCCTCAAAGGAGACGACTCAAAAAGCCTCCACACCCTGGCCGGCAATATACTGGCAAACATGATGGAATCCGGTCTGCGTATCAGGGTGGATGTGGACCCTGTGAATTTCATGTAGAGAAGCCCTGTTCGGACGCGCAATCCTGATCTGATAATTTGCGAGGGTTTAAGCTTATCCCCATAGTCAAGACAAAAAACAGGGCTGTTTAAGGTGCATAGGGTAAGAAGCCTGTCTTGTTACAGGTACCTGCTCAGGTCAATTTGAGCATTAACGGGTCGTAACGGACAGAAAAGGGCCTCCAGGATAAACCCCGTCAGGAAGAATTTTTGTTGCTTATGAAAAATTTATCGTTGGCATTTCTTGTTATTCTAATCATTATGGGATGTTCCGCGTGGGATGCTGCCCGCGTAGCCAGGATAGCGGTTACCGGGGATGTTGCGTCCGCCCAGCGAATGGCCGCGGAAAAGGCGGTCCGATATGCCGCAAACCCGAAGGCGCTGGATCGGGATATAAAGCGCTTTCAGAAAGAGTTTGCGAAACTTGTTGAAACATTCCGAAAAGCTGTCGGAGGTGTCTGGGGAAAAGAAGAAATAAAAGAACCCGGACCCAGGGAATATGTCAAATACACTCAGAACTACCTTTCCCGTGCTTTGGTCGATTTTGACAGGGGGATAATCACCGTTGAAACGCTGGACCGGGAAGACCCATTAAAAAGTCTGAAAAACGCCATCATTACAACCCTGCTTACCCCTGATGATCCCAGGGCCGTGGATATTTATTCTGCCAGGGCTGTGAAACTGGGTAAAATGCCTTTCCTCTATGGTGAAGTAACTGACCACGAGGGTAAAAATATTCGATGGTCCTGGCGGGCAGGGTGTTTTGCCGATTATCTCATCAAAAACAGGCTTCAGACCAGGCAAATCAAAGCCGGTGATAAAACCAAAGACGTACCTTGTGTGATTATCCCGATGGTAAAAGATCACTGTGAAATACGTGCGCTGAAGTACAGGCCACTCGTTGAACGCTTTGCAAAGGACCTTTCCATCAGCAGGAACCTTGTCTATGCTATTATTAAGACTGAAAGCGATTTCAACCCATACGCGGTGAGTAACGCTCCGGCCTTTGGACTCATGCAGATCGTTCCCGCAACTGCCGGACAAGACGCTCACAGGTTTTTGAATAATGTTGATGGTCTGCCCTCCAGAGAGTTTCTCTTTAATCCCGGGAACAATATTCAATATGGCACCGCTTACCTTCATCTCCTGTATTACAAATATCTGAGTGATATTCAAGACCCCGTATCCAGGGAATATTGTGTAATTGCCGCCTATAACACCGGTGCCGGCAATGTCCTGCGCACCTTTGACCCCGACAGGAACCGCGCGCTGCAACGCATAGACAAGCTCGGCCCGCTTCAGGTATTCAAGACTCTTCAAACAAGACTGCCTCACGATGAAGCAAGAAGATATCTGGCAAAAGTAATGGATGCCAAGAAAAAATTCGTGAAGTTTTAGCCCCTGTTGATTTTCACAAAAAAGTTGACAGTTCCTGATAAAGGCCATAGTGTAACTTCATTCTCGGGAGTGACAGAGAAATGGGGATAATATTCTTCTCGGCTGATCATCGAACGAGGATCTGAGGCCTTTGCAGAATGTTCAATTTTGTTCAAGTTCAAGGAAGGCGAGAATTTTAACCACAGGAATATATTGGATATTTCGAGGATTAAAATTTGAGACTGACGCAGAAATTGGGCAA
>JAFDAR010000256.1 GCA_019313735.1 Deltaproteobacteria bacterium
AGTTCAAGGAAGGCGAGAATTTTAACCACAGGAATATATTGGATATTTCGAGGATTAAAATTTGAGACTGACGCAGAAATTGGGCAAAAGGGGACGTTATGCAAAGGTCTCCAAAGGCTTATGCCTGAATTCCTTATCTATTTAAAGGATTGACTTAACACCTGAATAGTTTTAATTATATTTGGAAAAGATACAGGGATCAGGGACACAGGCACAGAGGGAGTTTACCCGTAAGGGTTTTATCGGGGGCCAAAATAAGCGCGGGGGTTCTGTGCACGGCAAAAAAGGGGGGTGTCTTCGGATGAAAAAGCGGATTCTGGTTGTAGAAGATGAGACAATGATAGCGAAAGACATAGAGAGCAAGCTGAGAAATATCGGGTACGAGTCCCTTCCCATTGTTCGCTCCGGGGAAGAAGCTGTCAAGAAAGCCGGAAAGCTCAGACCGGATCTGATACTAATGGATATTGTTCTTGATGGAGAGATGGATGGTATAGATGCGGCCGAGCAGATCAGAGACTACTTTAATATACCGGTTGTTTATCTTACCGCCTATGCCGATGGCGTTATCATTGAACGAGCGAAGGTAACAGAACCTTTCGGATATATGATAAAACCCTTCGGGGAGAAAGATTTGCACAGCACCATCGAGATGGCCATTTACAAACACAAAAGCACCGAAAAACTCCTGAAGAGTATGGAATCGTCGATAAATGCCCTTGCCATGGCATTGGAGATATCCCAGCGGAAATCTTGAGCAAACCGGGCAAATTAATGGACGCCGAATTCGATATGATAAAGATTCACCCCGAGGCCGGTTACAATATACTCAAAGAGATAGATTTCCCGTGGCCTATTGCCGAGACAGTCTATCAGCATCACGAAAGGCTTGATGGCTCGGGATATCCGCGTGGTCTGAAGGGAAAAGAGATTCTCCTGCAGGCGAAAATAATAGCGGTGGCAGATGTTGTGGAGGCCATGTCTTCTCACAGGCCATATCGGGCAGCGCTGGGGACAGAAAAGGCTCTGAAGGAAATAGAAGACAACAAGGGGATCCTGTATGATCCGGACGTAGCGGATGCCTGCCTGAAAGTCTTCAGGGAAAAGGGCTTCAAATTCAGCAATTGACCGGCCGGGGAAAAGCAGCCCCTTCTGTGGGACACCCACGCTACTCATAAAAAAGTCGCTGTTACTATTTTCTGAAGGCATCCTTGCCCGCTGTCAGCATCAATGTCAGCGGCATCACCTTCTTGCCGAGTTTTACCATTCTCTCGGCCGTTTCCCTGATGTCCCACTGAGCGTGCATATCTTCACGAAGGCGGGAGATATGATACATTTCTCTGGCATTCACCTTCAGCGCTACTCTCTTCCTGTGGGAATTGGTAAGAATATATGGTGCCGCCTGGGGCGATACCTCTCTGATCCGGTTGTACACTTCCTCCGTTCCGAAGATAACCTCCATAAAACGCCCCTCCATCCCGATCTCGCGTATTGAGGCCGGCATGGTAACGCCGAGCGAAGGGTTATAATCCTGACACGTTATTGTGGCCATCCGGTGCCTTTTCAACTGGGCGAAACAAGACGCGCTGACTGTGACCTCGAATGAGAAGTCGGCATTCTCAAATTCCCTCAGCGGTGGGTCATACGATTCCATATGGCGGCAGGCGGTTCTGATTATCTCTTCCTTTTCTTCGCTATTCATCCTGTGAGCAGCAGTTAAACACCCGGCCATGGGGAGATCGGAAGATGAGTGTATTATGGCCCCGATAATCTTTTCGTCACCGTCCGGCGTGGCGTGCGTAAGTGTCACATTTCCATCTTTCGCGATAACCGAGCCTTCCCCGGACGCACCCATTTTCGCCATCAGGCATCCTGTTTTCTCTCTCAGGTCTTTCCTCGCATCCAGGTCAAAAGGCGTCGCCTCGGTGTACCTGATCAGTGAAGGCGCGATATCCCCGGTCACGTCGTAGAGTTTCGCCCCGTATTCGTTTACCTCTTTCAGGACATGCGCCGCCGAGCGCCTGAGCATCAGCTCAAGATTCCTCGCGTTCAGGGTCATACCCAGCTGGGTGTGCGTCGCCATGGAGATTATGTACCTGGCATCCTCCTTCGCCCATCCATCCACCGTGGAACGGCCCCACGGATCGGACAGCATTTCCCGGTGCTTTTCAAACATGTATTTCTTCAGACCGGCGTAGAGTTCGTGATATAAACTGTTCTGCCTTCTCACCGTGTTAATGAACAGATCTTCCAGGCCGCCGTCCAGCACCTCTGGGGGGATAACAAAATCATCTTCCAGCAGTATGTACCGCTGAGATTTTTCCGTGTAGGAACAGAGGCGGAACTTTTCTATCTCTTCCACAACAAGACGCGACACACCCAGGATATCGA
This sequence comes from Deltaproteobacteria bacterium, assembly GCA_019313735.1. Classification (GTDB taxonomy): domain Bacteria; phylum Desulfobacterota; class Syntrophia; order Syntrophales; family UBA2210; genus UBA2210. The sequence goes on from JAFDAR010000256.1 coordinate 2,389, forward strand.
CATTGAAAACGGCATGTTCTGCAATGGAACTGTGGCCCATACCGAAGACGATATTGCGGTTGGAGCTTCTCGCCTTTTCGACCTCGGTCCTCGCGATCTTCCTCAGTTCATTGACTGGCAGGGGATTTCTGCTTATGCGGGCATAAGCGGCGGAGATGGTCTCCGGGGTCAGAGATTCTCCCCCATTCAGGAACGCGTGGCATTCCTTTATTACCTCATAATCAACGTTGTGACCTGCCAGTATGATTTTCATCAAGACTCTCCAGCCTACATTTTGATAAGATTTTCTCTGATC
>JAFDAR010000257.1 GCA_019313735.1 Deltaproteobacteria bacterium
GATACATCATGAACACTTACTCGCGCCTTCCGATTGTTCTTGTAAGGGGCGAAGGGGTGCATGTGTGGGACTCTGATGGAAAGGAGTACCTCGATTTCCTGGCGGGTATCGCCGTGTGCGGTCTTGGCCATGCCAATCCATCAGTATCCGGGGCAATCTGCAAACAGGCCGAAACACTGATGCATGTATCCAATATATACCACATTGAACCACAGATCCGGTTAGCTCGCCTTCTGGTGGAAAACTCTTTCGCGGACAAGGCGTTTTTCTGTAACAGCGGGGCGGAAGCAAACGAGGCGGCCATCAAACTGGCGCGAAAATATGCCCATGAAAATATGGACAAGGGCAGATATCGTATAGTAACCATGAAAGACTCCTTCCACGGACGGACGCTTGCCACTGTTACCGCGACCGGACAGGAACGATTTCAGAAGGGCTTCGATCCTCTGCCGATCGGCTTCGGGTATGTTCCCTTCGACAATCTTGTCTCACTTGAACGTGCTGTTGCGGAAGATACCTGCGCCGTTATGGTGGAAGCCATACAGGGAGAAGGAGGAATCAGGGTCCCGGCGGATGGATATCTTGAAGGTGTAAGAGAGATATGTGATAAGAGAGGAATACTTCTGATACTGGATGAAGTCCAGACGGGCATGGGACGCACGGGCAACCTGTTCGCGTATGAGGCGAGTGGTATAAGGCCCGATATCATGACCCTGGCCAAGGCCCTGGGTAATGGTTTTCCCGTTGGGGCCATGCTGGCGACCGATAAGGTGGCGGCATCCTTTACACCGGGAAGTCATGCGTCCACGTTTGGAGGAAACCCGCTCGCCATGGCAGCGGGGATCTCTGTGATGGAGGTGCTACTGCACGGAGGAGTGCTGGATAACTGCAGGAATATGGGTGTTTACTTCCGCGCGAAGCTGGACGAATTGAAAAAAAACCATGCCTTTATCAGAGAAGTCAGGGGAAGGGGCCTTATGCTTGGCGTGGAACTTTCCATGGAGGGTGCGGATATAGTAAATGGGTGCATGAATAAGGGGTTGCTTATAAACTGCACATGTGGCAATGTCCTGCGGTTTGTCCCCCCCATGATTATTACGAAAGAGGATATAGACCGCGCGGTTGATATCCTGGATGAGGTCATAAGAAGCCTGTGAAAAAAGATATGCTGACAATCCATGATCTTGATGTCGATGGATTTAACGAGATATTCAATACCGCAAAAAAGTTAAAAGCCTTGTTGTACAGAGGCGAGGCGCACGATTCCCTGAGAGGGAAGACGCTGGGTATGCTGTTCGACAAATCGTCCACGAGGACAAGGCTGTCCTTTGAAGTGGGGATCCATCAACTGGGTGGAAACGGCATATTCCTGAGCCGGCGTGATATACAGCTTGGAAGGGGAGAAACCATCGCTGATACGGCAAGGGTAATGTCCAGATACATCGACGGTATCATGATAAGAACATTCGAACAGGATCTGATTGAGGAATTCGCGAAGTATGCCACGATACCCGTTATTAACGGGCTGACGGACCTGTTGCACCCATGCCAGGTGCTGAGCGATATCTTCACCATAACAGAGAAAAAGGGTGGATATGAAGGGCTGAAGATAGCCTATATCGGCGACGGAAACAACATGACTAATTCCTGGATAAACGCCGCGGCGAGGCTTCCATTTCATCTGGCCATTGCCTGTCCTGCAGGGTATGATCCCGATAAGACCATCCTGGAGAGAGGGATCAGAGAGTCGAAGGATGGGATAGAACTCTCGCGGATTCCTGCCGATGCGGCCTCCGGCGCCGATGTCATATACACGGATGTATGGGCCAGCATGGGTCAGGAAGATGAACAGGAAGAGAGGGTGGCCGCGTTCCGGGATTATCAGGTAGATAAAAGGCTGGTCGAGTGCGCGAAGAAAGATGCCATCATTATGCACTGCCTGCCCGCGCACCGTGGTGAAGAGATAGCGGCAGACGTGATAGATGGGCCGCAGTCTGTAATTATTGACCAGGCGGAGAATCGCCTGCACGTGCAGAAGGCGATTATGGAAATACTTATGGCTGATGCACTTGGAAGTCAAAATTAGATGGCAAAGTAAAAAGCTTCAAATGGAGGCACACCCCCTGCTAGGCGGTGCACCTCCCGGCAAGGAACATTACGTTTATACTGCATCCCTTCGGGATGCCCCCGGTCAAGGCGCGCTTTTTACAAAGCCATCATGTCTGGAGGAGAGAAGTGAGTAAAGAAATAAAAAAAGTAGTCCTGGCATATTCCGGAGGGCTTGATTCCTCCGTGATTGTAAGGTGGTTGATTGAGACGTATGGGTGTGAAGTTATTACACTTACCGGAGATGTTGGACAGAAGCAGGAACTTGAAGGTCTGGAAGAAAAGGCGCTTGCCACAGGCGCGATCAAGGCGTATGTGGAAGACCTGAAAGAGGAATTTGTAAGGGATTTTGTGTTTCCAGCTCTGAGGGCCAATGCGGTATACGAGGGAACATATCTTCTCGGCACCTCTCTCGCGAGGCCGATAGTGGCAAGGAGGCAGATTGAAATCGCGCGCGAAGAGGGTGCGGATGCCGTCTGTCACGGAGCTACAGGCAAAGGTAACGACCAGGTGAGATTTGAGATGACCTATATGGCCCTTGATCCGAACATAAAGATTATATCGGCCTGGAAGGATGAAAACTGGAGCTTTGATTCAAGAGAGTCCATGATAGATTATGCTGAAAAATACAATATTCCCATAAAATCAACGAAGAAAAGCCCCTATAGTGAAGACAGAAATCTTCTCCATATCTCCCATGAAGGGGGAATCCTTGAAGACCTGTGGGTGGAACCGCCTGAAGACATGTTTGTGATGAGCGTTTCCCCGGAAAATGCGCCTGATCGCCCGACATATGTGGAAATCACCTTTGAAAAGGGAAGCCCCGTGGCTGTTGACGGGGAAAAAATGGACCCCGCGCGGCTCCTGGATTGTATGAACACACTCGCGGGAGAAAACGGCGTCGGCAGGATGGATATGGTGGAAAACCGTTTTGTGGGAATGAAATCGAGGGGAATCTATGAAACACCGGGCGGCACCGCGCTCTGGTCCGCTCACCGGGCGATGGAAACGATCACCATGGACAGAGAGGTCATGCTTATAAGGGATTCCATCATGCCGAGGTACGCGCAGATCATATACAACGGTTTCTGGTACTCCCCTGAGAGAGAGATGATACAGAAGATGGTGGATGAATCACAGAAGGATGTTACCGGAACCGTCCGCCTCAAACTATACAAGGGGAACTGCACGCCGGTGGGTGTCAAGGCGCCTGTGTCACTCTACAGTGAGGATCTGGCCACCTTTGAAAAGGATGAGGTCTATAATCAGAAGGACGCCAC